>JBIIBV010000016.1:0-29340 GCA_044239195.1 Sphingobacteriaceae bacterium
ATTTAATTGGTTATGATCCAGGTGTTCCCGGTGACCCCACTAAGCCCCCTTATTACTTCCCCGAAACCTCTGTAAATAACATTCAAACAAAAAATGAAGACAGACGAGGTGGCCAAACACAAGTAAACATGTCTTTTGCTACCAATTATAGCAATAAATTTTACCTCGGTCTTAATTTAGGATTTGCAAACATCAACTATACTTCAAATAGTGGCTATACAGAAAAGGGCTTTAATGTTACCGAAAATAGCAATTATCAAGCAACATTTTTACAAGATCAAGTTACAAGCGGTAAGGGATTTAATGCCAAAGTCGGGTTTATATACAAACCCAATGCAACCTTTCGGTTTGGAGCCAGTTTCGAAAGCCCTACTTGGTACCAAATTGACGATAGTTATACGGAAGTGCTGAATAGTAAATACACCGATGCTAGTTTAAATTATACCAATGCTGCAGAAAATTACAGCTTTGTTTACCATTTGCGTACACCACTTAAACTGAGCGGTGGTTTGGGTATCTTTTTTGGTAAAGCGGGCTTTATTACGGCCGATGTAGATATGGTTGATTATGCAAGCATTAACTTTAGAGGTACTAATAATTTGGATTTGCAAACTATAACCGACAATAACCAAGAGGTATTTGCATCCTACAAAAAAACATATAATTATCGTGTTGGTGCCGAGTTTAAGATTGATCAAATTTCGCTACGTGGCGGCTATGGCATTCAAGGAAATCCGTATAAAAATTTACCCGATGCAAGCCATACGACTAAAACGTATAGTGGTGGACTTGGTTATCGGGTAAAAAACTACTATGCCGATTTGTGCTTTCAACAAGTTAGCAGCAATGCTAGCCTGAAGCCCTATACCTTAGCGGATGGAACAGCGCCTACAGCCTTAATTACGGGTAAAAAAACAAACATTTTTCTAACATTTGGGATAAGATTCTAGTTTGTAAACTACCTAAACGGTATATTTTTAGTAAATTTACAGCGTTCTAAAAAATAAACTATGCTTCAAAAGTATCTGTATATATTCTTATTTATGCTACTTTCTGGTACTGCGCTAGCCTCAGGAATTGATTCAATTGGCGTAGAAAATCTGGAAGGAAAACAATTGATTTTACACCGCATTAGCCCCAAAGAATCTTATTACTCTTTAGGTCGGAAATATGGAGTAAACCCTGCTTCTATTATTGATTATAACCGAAACAAAGCGCTAAACATTGGCACTTTGGTTAAAATTCCAACACAACGCCCTTACAATTTATTGATTGTTGCGCCAAGCAACCCCATCACTTTACCCATAGCTACCGACGACGTGTTGGAATATGCGGTAAAACCCAAAGAAACATTATTTAGTATTGCTAAAAAGTTTTCTAAATCGGTACAAGAACTTAAAGACTTTAATAAACTTAAAACCACATCGTTAAAAGTTGGGCAAGTATTAAAAATCAAAGGCCGGGTAGAACCCGTTTTAACCACGAATACTGTGCAGCCAATTGCTGAAAATACCATCTTTAAAACGGACACTACAACCAAAACTCCCATGGCAGAAAGTGCGGAGATTGATAGAAAATTACCAGCAGCCAAATATGGCTTACGTGAAATAAAAGAAAAAGGCCTAGCTACCTGGATTGAAGAAGCTGAATTAGACGCCAGTCGTATGTTGGCATTACACCCCAGCGCCCCTATTGGCACCATTATTAAAATAACCAACCCCATGACCCAGAAAAGCACTTTTGCCAAGGTGGTTGGTAAATTTACCGAAAACGAATCGACCAAGGGGGTAATAATTGTACTTACCAGAACAGCAGCCGAATTAATTGGTGCTACAGACAAGCGTTTTCAAGTGAGTTTAGTTTACGGTATTCCGGATAATGAGCAATAAACCATTTGTAATTGGCATTGCCGGTGGTAGTGGCTCGGGCAAAACCTTCTTCTTGCATTGTTTCTTAAATCATTTTCGTTCCGAGGAGGTTTGTTTGGTTTCTCAAGATGACTATTACATCCCTGTGGGTGAAATGACCGAAGAAGAAAACAAACTATTTAACTTCGATTTACCCGATACCATTGATGATGCGCTATTTTTAAAAGATATAAACGCCTTATTGGCTGGTGAAACGGTTTATAAAAAAGAATACACCTTTAACAATTCCAAGGCTACTCCTAAATTATTAGAAATAAAATCGGCACCAATTATTATTGTTGAAGGCTTATTTATTCTCCATTTTAAAGAAATTGCCCAACTTTTAGATCTTAAAATATTTATAGATACCGAAGAGGAAATTGCATTGCAAAGACGCTTAAAACGTGATTTAGCCGAACGGGGTTATCCCGAAGAAAGCATTTTATACAAATGGTTTAACCACGTTTTACCTGCCTTTAACGAATATTTATTGCCTTATAAACCTGCTTGCCACAAAATAATAACGAATAATACCCACGTGGCCGAAGATATAGTTCGAGTTTCAGAGGCTATTTCGCAGGAATTACGTTCCGATTTGTTGCCTAAACGATTGGGTAGCTAAATACTCATTTCAGGAATTTCTCCTTCAATTACTAGTTTCCCGGCAGTAGCAGCTTTAATTTCCTCTACCGAAACACCAGGAGCTCGTTCTTCTAATTTGAAGCCCCCATTGGGCAATATGCTTAAAACAGCTAATTCGGTAACTATTTTCTTTACACACTTCACTCCCGTTAAAGGAAGGGTACAAGCAGGTAATAATTTACTTTCTCCGGCTTTGTTTACATGCTGCATAGCCACAATAATGTGTTGTGCAGATGCCACTAAATCCATGGCTCCGCCCATTCCTTTCACCATTTTACCTGGAATTTTCCAGTTTGCTATATCGCCATTTTCAGAAACTTCCATGGCGCCTAAAATGGTTAAATCTACTTTTTGAGCCCGTATCATACCAAAACTCATAGCAGAATCAAATACGGCCGAACCGGGTAAAGTAGTAATGGTTTGCTTTCCGGCATTAATTAAGTCAGGGTCTTCTTCGCCCTCAAAAGGAAAAGGACCCATGCCCAATAAGCCATTTTCTGATTGCAATACCACATTAAAACCTGCTGGAATGTAGTTGGCTACTAATGTGGGGATACCGATACCTAAATTCACATAGGTACCATCTTTAATTTCTTGGGCTATGCGTTTGGCGATGCCTATTTTATCTAACATAAACCTTATTTGCTACGTGTTGTTCTATTTTCGATGCGTTTCTCGTAGTTTTTTCCTTGAAAAATACGGTGCACATAAATACCTGGGGTGTGTATTTGATCGGGATCTAATTCTCCCGGTTCTACCAATTCTTCTACTTCGGCAATGGTAATTTTACCGGCCATGGCCATAATGGGGTTGAAATTACGGCTGGTAGATCTGAAAATTAAGTTCCCTGCTGTATCCCCTTTCCAAGCTTTTACCAAGGCGAAATCGGCATCAAATGCCATTTCTAATAAATATTCTTTGCCATTAAACACCCGAGTTTCTTTACCCTCGGCTACTTCGGTACCTACACCTGCAGGCGTAAAAATAGCGGGCATGCCATAACCTGCGGCTAAACAACGGGTGGCCAAAGTGCCTTGCGGAATGAGTTCTACTTCCAATTCGCCGCTTAAGAGTTGTTGCTCAAAAATGGCATTCTCTCCTACGTAAGAAGAAATCATTTTTTTTACCTGTTTTTGGTGCAACATAAGGCCAATACCAAAATCGTCTACTCCGGCATTGTTAGAAATACAGGTTAGGTTTGTAGTGCCTTGTTTTACCAATGCGGCAATACAATTTTCGGGAATACCGCAAAGACCAAAACCGCCAAAAAGCACGGTCATACCCTCTTTAATATCGGAAATGGCTGCTTCTGCAGAAGATACTGTTTTGTTAATCATATTTAATCTATACCCTAAAAATACGAAAAGGAATGGCTTTGGAAGCTAGCAACATAAAAAAACCTGCCAGAACGTATCGGGCAGGTTTTAAAAACGTGAGTTCCGTTTATTGTCTAGTAATTGTCCAGGTGCCATGCACAGTATTTTCCCGCACATACCAGGTACCAGCACTCAATAAACCTGTCTTGGCGTCGTAGTTGGCAGTATATACGTAGGTAGCATTCGGATCGAAACGGGAGATGTAGGTAATGGTGAGTAAATCATCTTGCAAAAGCCACTCTCCTGCTCCATCTACCAAACGACCGTCTACATAAAAATCTACCGTATGATCTGTCTTAAAAGTAAAACCAATAGCCGTACTGCTACTACCCTCTTCGGTTTGGGTGCCTGCCCAGCTGCCGGTAAGGGTAATGGTGCCAGGTGCTTTACTTGCCTTATTTTTACTACAAGCAGTTTCTAACATGCTAAAAGAAGCAAATAAGAGTGTACAGACTAAAACTATTTTTAAATTTTTCATGAGTCAGTTATTATTTTTTGGTTGCGGTATAGGTACCGTAATCGGTAAAGCTAGGAGATGCACCAAAGGTTCCATTGCTTAAAGTACTAGCTGAATGTGATGCAACATATAAGTAAAGAACATCTGATACAAACAGCTTTAAAGCAGCATTTAAAGTATTATTTGGGATTTGATAAGAACCACTTCCACTGGGTTTGGTTAAATCTTGTGGATTTTGGAAATAAAGCAGCGAACCATCGGAGTATAATTCAAATGCCATGGGATAAGTACCCGAAGAACCAAAAATTTGAAAAGTTCCCTCATACCTAGTTACCGGGACTTGTTTAGTCATTGTAAAGGTAGCGGCTCCTTCTACATTGGGTTTAAAACCCCAAGATCCACTAGCTATTTCTCCGGTTTTCGGATTATATATAGCAGTAAAGGTAAATTTTGTACCAGGCGTGGTGTCATAAAAGAATTCTCCGGTTAACACATCGCCTGTTAGTGACCAAGAACCTGCACCAGCGCCATAATTATCTTCTGTGTATACAATTAGGGTGTTATCGCTATTGAAACTGAAAGACATATAATTCTCAGTAAGGTCTCCAGTAATTTTAAAATTTCCAAGAAATTTTCCTTCAAAAGTTATTAAAGGTGCAGCTTTATCTTTTTTACACGAAAATGTAAGTAGACTTAGCCCCAAAACTAGGCAGCTAAGCATCGTGAGATTTTTTAAAGTTTTCATATTTTTCGAAGTTATTTTCTGTTATAACTCCGAAATACATGAAGATATTGTGGACTTTTAAAAATAAATATAGGTAATACCATCACCACCCCGGTCGGGGTGTTCGTCTTCCATGCGGCTTATTTGGCTGTATTTTCTAAAATAATCGCGAATCAGTTTGCGCAAAATACCATCGCCTTTGCCATGAATAATTTTTAGGCTGGGGTAGCCTGCAACTAGAGCTTTGTCTAGCAGTTTTTCAATTTCATGCAGCGCTTCTTCGCCCCGCTGGCCTCGTACATCCAATTCGGGCGAAAAGCTAGCCTGATCGGCAAGATAATTCAAACTGCTTTTTTGCTTGGCTTTGGGTAAATCTTTTGTTGGCACCGCATAAACTTGCGTTTTCTTGGTTACGGTACGTAATTCGCCAAGAGCCAGAACTAGGGTATCTTTTCCTACTTCCAATACCTGGGCTAAGGCATCTGAATCTGCTAATTTTACCCAATCTCCGGTTTTTACTTGAGCTGCTGGTAATACCTGTTTGGGTCTTTCTTTTATAGTATGCGTGGCTTCTTCCGCTACTTTTAATTGCTGCCGCAAGGCTTTCGTTTTCTCGGTATCGGCCTTGCTTTGTTTAATTTGCGCTATGGTTTGTTCTACCAATTTATTGGCGCCTAAAATAATTTGTTGTGCTTCTTGTTTGGCTAGTTTAAGTGCCTGCTTTTTTTGTTCGGTTAAAGTAGTTTGTAGCGTTTGGTTTTCTTCTAACAGTTTTTTAAGCTGTTGCTCTTGCTGCTGAAAAGTATGCTGTTTTTTCATCAGCAGGGTTTTATCACGTTCTAAATCCACCAATAAAGTATCTACCCGTTTTTGTTGGTAGCCTACTTTTTTACGAGCGGCTTCTAAAATAACCGGAGATAAGCCTATTTTTTGGGCAATTTCGAAGGCATAGGAACTGCCCGGTTTGCCAATTTCGAGTATGTATAGAGGTTTTAACAACTTGGTATCAAACAACATGGAGGCATTTTCTAGTCCCTCGGTAGCGTTGGCAAATAGTTTTAAGTTAGAATAATGGGTGGTTATTACGCCTCTTACTTGTTTCTGATTTAAAGATTCTAACACCGCTTCGGCCATGGGGCCTCCCATTTGCGGATCGGTTCCGGTACCAAATTCATCAATAAGTAGTAATGTTTTGGATGTGGCATTTCGGGCAAAATAATTCATTTTGGTAAGATGCGCACTGTAGGTACTCAAATCACTTTCAATAGATTGATCGTCGCCTATATCGGCAAATACTTGCTTGTAAACGCCAAGTTTAGAACCAGGGTCGGCCGGAATAAGCAAACCCGCTTGCAGCATGAGTTGCAACAAACCAATGGTTTTCATACATACCGATTTACCACCTGCATTGGGCCCAGAAACTACCAAAATACGTTGATTTGCATCTATTTTTGCGTTTAATGGAACTACTACTTGGCCAGTTTCTCTAAAATTTAGGCTTAATAGTGGATGCTTGGCTTCTAGTAAATACATGCTCGGTTCATCTACCAATTCGGGCATATGGGCATCTAACTCGATTGCAAAGAGGGCTTTTGCCCGCACAAAATCAACTTTAGTGAGAAAACCGTGGTAGGCAATAAACAAAGCGGTAGCGGGTCTTAATTCGGTTGTAAGTTCGGTGAGAATACGAATAACCTCCCTCCGCTTATCAAATTCTAAATCGCGTAATTGGTTGTTGAGGTAAAAGACTTCTTCGGGCTCTATATACACGGTTTGGCCCGAGGCCGATTCATCGTGGATAAATCCTTTTAATTTCCATTTATTTTCGGCTAAAATAGGAATACACAAGCGTCCCTCCCGTATGGTTAAACTGCCATCGGCTACCCAGCTATTACCTTGGGCATGCTTGTAAATCTGGTCTAGCTTGCGTCGGGCTTCTTGTTCGGCCTTGGCAATAGCTTGACTAAGTTCTTGGAGTAATTTAGAGGCATTGGGTTTCATTTTACCCGTATCATCTAGTACCCTAGAAATAATTTTTACCAAACTTTTATCTACCGGCAGGTGTTCAAACAATGCTTCTAAGGTAGGATATTGATTTTCTCGTTCGTTGAAATAAGCAATAAGTGCAAAAACAGTTTGCAAGGATTTTAGCGCCTGAAAACATTCTTCTTCGGTTAAAAAAGTGCCTTCAATTTTAATCTTTTCGGCTAGTACTTTTAAATCCAATACATGGTGTATGGGTAGCGGACTATCGTTTTGGAGTAGATTTTTAAACTCTTGCGTTTGGCGTAAAAACTTATCAATCTGATCAAATTGACTTAAAACAGCAATTTTTTCCACCATAGCAACGCCCATAGGACTCATGCAATGCCTTTTAAGCAATTCTTTAATTTCGGTAAAACCTAGTTTTTCAAGGGCATTGGGCGGGTACAGCATACAAAAAATTAATGAACTGGTATAGGTTTGTTCATTTGACGAACTTTATTTAGGTCGTCGTAAATCTGTTTATACATAGAATCTAAAACAGTTGGTTTGCCTGCATAAAAGGCTAAACTGGCCTTAAATTCGGTAAGCGAAGTATGGTGTTTAGTAAATACGTTTTTATATAGTTTTCCGGAAAGAACCTTGATTTGTAGCGTATCAGAAAGTGTACCTAAATAGGCATCGGCTAAGTGCATATCTTTCAATACTGCTTTCATTTCGTCAGGGGCCAATACATCTTTAGGCCTACTGCTGAGCGAACAAGCATGTAGAAAAAACGGGATGCATAAAAGTAGTATTAAGCGCTTCATTTAGTACCTTTGGCCATTATTTATCCAAAAATACTGATTAATGAGCATTGTAGCTAATCTTACCAAACTAAAAGCCGAATTAGACCCCATTGATGTGCGTCTTATTGCGGTTTCTAAAACCAAACCCATAGCAGCTTTAAAAGAGGCTTATGACTTTGGACAGCGTATTTTTGGCGAAAATCAGGTACAAGAATTGGTACAAAAAGCAGAGTCTTTACCGAAAGATATTGAATGGCATTTAGTGGGGCATTTACAAAGAAATAAGGTAAAATACATTGCACCCTTTATTTCGCTCATCCATTCGGTAGATAGCTTGAAATTGTTGGTAGAAATAGATAAACAAGCCCTGAAAAACAATCGGGTTATTGATTGCTTAATCCAAATTTATATTGCCGATGAGGATACCAAATACGGATTAGATTTTGCTGAAGCCATAGAACTTTTGCGATCGGAAACCTATCAATCGCTTAAAAATATACGCATTGTGGGTTTAATGGGCATTGCCACGTATACCGATAATCAGAAAAAAATAGCGGAAGAGTTTTATGAACTTCGTACCTTGTTTAAAGGGTTAAAAGAATCATTTTTTAAAGATAGTGCTTATTTCAAGGAATTATCCATGGGCATGTCGGCCGATTATACCATAGCTATTGAACAAGGTAGCACCATGATTCGCTTAGGTAGCACTATTTTTGGGGAACGAATTTATACTGAAACTGAATGAATGCAGCCATTAGAGAAGCAAGATTAGCTGATTGTAGCCGTATATTGGAATTGATTAACGAATTGGCGGTATACGAACGTGCACCAGAAGAGGTTACCGTTACACTTTCCGAATTTGAAGATGCTGGATTTGGACAGAAACCAGTTTGGAAAGCATTTGTAGCCGAAGTAGATGCTATTATTGTGGGTTTTGCACTGTATTATGTACGTTATTCTACGTGGAAAGGATGTAGATTGTATTTAGAAGATTTTATTGTAACAGATAGCCATCGGGGAAAGGGAATTGGTAAACAATTATTTGATACTATTGTACTAGAAGCTCACGAAAAGGGTTTTAATGGAATGACTTGGCAGGTTTTGGATTGGAACGAACCCGCCCTAAATTTTTATAAAAAATACGAAGCCGGCATGGAAGCTGGTTGGTTAAATGGTTCATTAAGTAAACAACAATTAGCTGGCTATTATGAAAAATAAAGTTCTTTACATGCTTATCCTTTTTTCTGGTATTAGCTTTGGCGCCAATGCTTGTGCAGTTGATTCACTCAGTTATCAATATAAAACCTTAAAAAAAGAGAGTAAAGCACGTATTACGGCCGATAAGGATACGATTATTAGTACTATTGGATTAACCTATCCCGTTTTTAAGAACCCCGTTTGGAATGAACAGGTTAAACAACTCATTTTTAATAGCGAAACAGAAAAGTCGAATTTCGCTACGTATGATGAATACCTAAATGCTTTTATCGATGCATCGGTAGAAGCCAATGCCGAGGAAGAAGAATACCCCCGTTCGTGGTCGCAAGATATAACTGTACGGGTAGAGCCTCAATTTGCTGGAACGCAAACGCTAAGTTTGAGTTTATTTTCTGATAGCTATACAGGAGGTGCACACCCAAATAGCAGCCTTATTTATGTTAATTATGATGTTTTCAGTAGAAAAGTAATCAAATTAAGCGATCTCATTAATCCAGTAATGATGGCACGGTTAACCTACATTGCAAGTACTATTTTTAGAAAACAAGAGGGCTTATCTCCCACCGAATCGTTGGAAAACTACTTTTTCGAAAATCAGAAATTCAGTTTAAATACGAACTTTTTAATAACAAAAAAGGGCTTATTGTTTTATTACAATCCCTACGAAATACGTTCCTATGCCGAAGGCCCCATGGAACTTTTGGTGCCCTATACGGCCATCAGTAGCTTGCTTAAAATTAATCCCTACATTCCAAAAAATTTAAAATAAATGACTCAGGTTTATAAGTTTGGTGGGGCATCGGTAAAAGATGCTAAAGGGGTACAAAATTTAGGCAATATTTTAAAAAAGTATGCACCTAAGAACTTGCTTGTGGTGGTTTCGGCCATGGGTAAAACCACCAATGCTTTAGAAGATTTAAACGAAGCCTATATGGCTGGTGATAACCGCATAACGGCACTTTTTGAAGCCGTTAAAGCCTATCATTGGGCTATTGTAGCCGATTTATTCCCCGATACTACACACCCTATTTACGATGACTTAGCCAATACTTTTGTAGAAATAGATTGGATTTTGGAAGAAACTCCTCATCCGGATGCGGACTTCAATTACGATCAATTGGTTTCTATAGGCGAAGTTTTATCTACCAAAATTGTGGCCCATTTTGTAAAATCATTGGGTATTTCGTGCAAATGGGTAGATGCAAGAAATTACATCCAAACCGATAATTGCTACCGTGAGGGCCAAGTTGATTGGGAAAAAACTACGCAATTAATTCACCAAAGTTTACCTGCAATTTTATCAAATGATATAGCCATCACGCAGGGATTTATTGGTACTACTTCGGAAAATTTCACCACTACCCTTGGTCGCGAAGGCTCTGATTATAGCGCTGCTATTTTTGCTTATGGCCTCCGGGCTGAAAGCTTAACTATTTGGAAAGATGTACCGGGCGTGTTAAATGCCGATCCAAAACTATTTGGTGATACTCAAAAATACGATCAACTAAGTTATGCCGAGGCTTTAGAAATGACCTACTACGGTGCAACGGTTATTCACCCAAAAACCATAAAACCGCTACAAAATGCGGGCATTTCATTGCTAGTAAAACCATTTTATGCCCCCAACGAATCTGGAACACTTATTTCAGATAAAGCAGATAAGCAAAACTTGATCCCTGCCATTATCGTAAAGAAAAACCAAGTTTTAATTTCAATAAGCACCACAGATTTTTCATTTATAACCGAAAATCACTTGAGTGAGTTGTTTGCTACTTTTGCCCAATTGCATATCAAATTAAATACCATGCAAATATCGGCTTTAAGCTTTTCGGTATGCATAGATTACGATGCTAAACGTTTCCAAAAATTGCAAGAAATATTGGCAAAAGGGTTTAAATTTAAGTACAACGAAGCATTGGAATTAATTACCATCAGGCATTTTACTACCGAAAAAATTGACGAATTGAGTGCGGGCCGAAAGGTGTACATGGAACAATTAAGCAGAAATACAGCTCAATTAGTTGTACAATAAATGAATGCACTAGTTTTTAATCCAGAGGTTCAGGCATTTATTCAAGAAAACCTGTATTCCGATATTACGAAGCTCATTCTCAAAAAACCCATTTTTGATGGAATAAGCAATACTGAACTTGCCGAACAAATTCAGGGAAAAGTAGTAAGTGAAAAAAAACTACCCACTTGGTTTAGTATTCCGAACATCTATTTTCCTAAAAAACTAGCCATAGAACAATGTTCATCTGAAAAAACAGCGGCCTATAAAAGTAGCCTTATCAAGGGAGATTGTCTGCTTGATTTAACCGGTGGATTTGGTGTAGACAGCTATTATTTTTCTAAAACAAGCAAGCAGGTAACCCATCTAGAGCAACAAGTAGAACTATCGGCTATAGCAAAACACAATGCGAACGTATTGGGCGCAAAGAATATTGAATTTATAGCAAATGATGGTATTGCATTTTTAGAAGAAAGTAATCGGATGTGGGATGTACTCTATATCGATCCCTCACGGAGAGTAGCTAGCCAAAAAGTAGTACGATTGACCGATTGTGAACCCAACATACTCGATTTATACCCCAAATTGGCCGCTAGATGTACCCATATTTGGATAAAAGCTGCCCCTTTACTAGATATTAAATTAGCAGTTACCGAGTTACGCAATGTGCAATCAGTACATGTTGTAAGTGTTGGAAATGAACTGAAAGAATTACTTTTTCACATCAACACGCAAGCAGAATGCCAAAACCCTACGATTCACTGTGTACAACTAAACGATGCTCAAACTCATCATTTCAGCTTTATCTATGAAGAAGAACAGCTTGCTCCTCCATCAACTTGCACTGCCCCAAAAACCTATTTGTACGAACCCAACGCTGCCTGGTTAAAGGCGGGTTGTTTTAAATTGATAGCCGCTCGTTATGGCTTAGAAAAATTACATCAGCATACGCATTTGTATACTTCTGATACACTTATAGCAGATTTCCCTGGTAAAGTGTTTACCATTTTAGCCAATTGGACCTATACCGAATTTGGTAAAACAGTGCCGCTAAAACAAGCCAATTGCATCAGCAGGAATTTCCCAATGCAAGTAGCAGCCTTGCAAAAGAAACACAAAATAACAGATGGTGGCAGTTCATCGCTGTTTTTTATTACCGACCATTCAGGAGAGCTACGGGTACTACAAGCCGCTAGGTATGAAAAAAGCCCCCAATAAATTGGAGGCTTTAATTTTTTCGTTTGGTATGGTGTTAAACTTTCTTCACTTGCACAGCCTGTAATCCCTTACGACCTTCTTCTACCTCATACTCTACGTCATCGTTGTCTTTTAGGGTACCATTACCACCCTCTACATCTTTAAAATGTACAAAGATTTCAGTTCCATCTTCTTGAACAATGAATCCATAACCTTTTTGGGTGTTAAACCATTTTACTTTACCAGTTTTCATAATGTTAGGTATTAAAGGAACTATACAAAAATTAGCCATTGAGGCATATAACTCTTAATAAAGTTCCGGTATAAAAATTATTAATTAGTTGAAGATAGTTAAAAGCAAATGGGAAATAAAAAAATATTTTATTTAATTAATTTTCTTTGACGAAGATTTTACTCCATCAACATACTCAAAATCAATAGCATATTCCTCAAAAAGTTGCCTAGCAGGTTCTAATAACTTAAACTCTAACGCATCCAAAATAAATACCTTAGAAACTTGGAGCTTTAAACAAAGGGCTAAAAACTGATGTATGTAGCTTGGTGATTGTGGAGCTGGTAATTGTACAAATAAAGCTTCACCACTGGGTAGTTTAGGTAATTCGTAATAATCGCCCATAAAAACCTCATGCTCTGTTATAGACCTTTTAAGTGCATGAGCATGTGGCAAACGGGCACCTGTAATTAATACCACGCTCATTTAGTTAACTTATTAAACCATCTTTCATCACCAAGGTACGGTCGGCCATGTTTGATAATTCGGTATTATGAGTGACAATAATAGATGTTTGATTGAGTTCCCTCTTTAAGGTTAAAAACAATTGGTGCAAATCGGAGGCATTAGCAGAATCTAAATTACCAGAAGGCTCATCGGCTAACAGAAGTTTTGGGGAATTCATTAGGGCTCTGGCAACGGCAACCCGTTGTTGCTCCCCACCAGAAAGTGCGGAAGGTTTGTGATCTAACCGAGAACTCAAGTTTAAAATGCCTAACAATTCTTTGGCACATTTCTCCACTTCTTTTTTGGGTTTATTGGCTATAAAGCCAGGAATACAAACATTTTCGAGGGCAGTAAATTCGGGCAATAAATGATGAAACTGAAATACAAAGCCAATAGAACGATTTCTAAAGGCGCTTAGTTGCGACGCTTTAAATTGATGTAGTGCTTCGCCATCTAAAAAAATTTCTCCTGAATCGGGTCTATCTAACGTACCCAAAATATGTAATAAGGTGCTTTTACCAGCACCAGAAGCACCCACAATGGCTACCAACTCCCCAGCTTGTATTTGCAAATCAACCCCTTTTAAAATGGGTAAATCGCCATAATTTTTGATAATTCCGCTAGCGCTAAGCATAGGTGCAAGATACAGATTTTTTGGTTCAACAATGTCAGTTTAGGGGTTTCAAAAATGAATACAAAATGGTAGTTTTACGACAAATTAAAACCACATGAACATACACGAATATCAAGGTAAAGAAATTCTTAAATCTTTTGGCGTACGGGTACAAGAAGGCATTGTTGCCGAAACTCCTGCACAAGCTATAGAGGCTGCAAAAAAACTTAAAACCGATTACAATTCGGACTGGGTGGTAGTGAAAGCGCAAATTCATGCCGGTGGCCGTGGTAAAGGTGGCGGTGTTAAACTTGCGAAAAACCTCGATGAGGTGAAAGAAAAAGCCGAAGCCATTATTGGCATGCAATTGGTTACCCCTCAAACTGGCCCCGAAGGTAAATTGGTTAGTAAAGTATTGGTAGCTCAGGATGTATACTACCCTGGCGAATCGGAAACTAAAGAATTTTATATCTCTGTATTGTTAGATAGAGCTAAAGGCCGCAACATTATTATGTATTCTACCGAAGGCGGTATGGATATTGAAGAAGTTGCTGAGCACACGCCACATTTAATTTTTAAAGAAGAAATTGATCCTAAGGTAGGTTTACAGCCATTTCAAACCCGTAAAATTGCGTTTAACTTGGGTTTAAGCGGCGACGCTTTTAAAGACATGTGCAAGTTTATTTCTGCGTTGTACAAAGCATACGATGCTACCGATTCGGCCATGTTTGAAATTAACCCGGTATTAAAAACCTCTGATAATAAAATTTTAGCGGTAGATGCCAAAGTGAATTTGGATGATAACGCTTTATACCGCCATGCTGATTATGCGGCTATGCGTGATGAATCTGAAGAAGATCCAACCGAAGTAGAAGCCGGAAAATCGAACTTAAACTACGTGAAATTAGATGGTAACGTGGGTTGTATGGTAAATGGTGCCGGCTTAGCCATGGCTACCATGGATATTATTAAATTGGCCGGTGGCGATCCTGCCAATTTCTTAGATGTAGGTGGTACAGCCAATGCCGAAACGGTAAAAGCAGGCTTCAACATCATTCTAAGCGATCCGAATGTGAAAGCCATTTTGATTAATATTTTTGGTGGTATTGTACGTTGCGACCGTGTGGCGCAAGGTGTTATAGACGCCTACAAAGAAATTGGTAATATTCCGGTGCCTATTATTGTGCGCTTGCAAGGAACCAATGCCGCTGAAGCGAAGAAATTAATTGATGAATCTGGTTTACAAGTATTCTCGGCCATTCAATTGAAAGAAGCTGCCGATTTGGTAACGAAAGTGCTTAAAGGCTAAACCCTTTGTTCTTATACAAAAAAAGCCCCTCGATATTCGAGGGGCTTTTTTTATAGTATGTATACAGCTTATTTTACTGCATCAATTACTGCTTTAAAGGCATCTGGATTGTTCATCGCTAAATCAGCTAATACTTTACGGTTTAAACCGATTTCTTTAGTGGCTAACTTACCAATTAATTGTGAGTAGGAAATTCCGTACTGACGTGCTCCAGCATTGATACGCTGAATCCATAAAGCTCTAAATTCTCTCTTTTTGGTTTTACGGTCACGGTATGCATATTGCAAACCTTTTTCAACCGTGTTTTTAGCAACGGTATAAACCTTGCTTCTCGATCCCCAATAGCCTCTAGCTAATTTTAAGATCTTTTTTCTTCTGCGTCTAGACGCAACTGCGTTAACCGAACGTGGCATGTTGTTTTGATTTTTGGTAAGCGGTGTTCCGTTTAGGAAACTTGTAAACCGAGTACCTGGTTAAAAATTAATTAATTATTTACCGATACAAAGCATACGTTTTACGTTGCCCATATCAGCATCAGACACCAAACTGGTCTGACCTAAAGCACGCTTACGTTTGGTACTCATCTTGGTTAAGATGTGACTTTTGTAGGCATTCTTTCTGGCGATTTTACCGGTTCCAGTAAGCTTAAAACGCTTTTTTGCACTAGAACACGTTTTCATTTTTGGCATAACCTATTTATTTATTGTGTGTACTATTTGTATTTATTTTTTTCCACCTTTAGGAGAAACAGTTAAAAACATCCGTTTACCTTCTAATTTGGGCAACTGCTCTACTTTTCCAACATCTTCTAAAGCCTGAGCAAACTTAAGGAGTAAAATCTCCCCTTTCTCTTTGTATACAATGGCTCTTCCTTTAAAATGAACGTAAGCTCTTACCTTTTCACCACTTTCTAAAAAGTTAATGGCATGTTTCAACTTAAATTGGAAATCATGGTCGCTAGTATTAGGCCCGAAACGGATCTCTTTAATCACCGTTTGCTTGGCATTAGCCTTAATTTCCTTCATTTTTTTCTTCTGTTCGTAAAGAAACTTGTTGTAATCAACAACTTTACAAACCGGAGGAACTGCATTTGGAGAAATCTCCACTAAATCTAATTCTAACTCTTCAGCAATGGCCAAAGCATCTTTAAGAGCATAAACTCCTACTTCTACATTATCACCCACCAATCGTACCTCGACGGCTCTGATGAGTTCGTTAATGTAGTGTTCCGCTTCTTTTTTCTTAAACGGTGGACGTGGTCCTCTATTAAATCCTGGTCTTCCTAAAGCCAATTATGTATTAAATTTTAGTTTCGTTAATTAACTGATTTTCAAATTCTTGTATGCTCATACTTCCTAAATCTCCTTCACCGTGCTTACGAACTGAAACCATTCCTTCGCTCATTTCCTTCTCACCAATAATCAACATATATGGGATTTTTTTGATCTCGGCATCACGAATTTTGCGGCCGATTTTCTCATCTCTCATGTCGATTAGCCCGCGAATATCGGAATTATTTAAGGATTCTAAAAGTTTTTTCGCATATTCTTCATATTTCTCTGAGATAGGAAGTACGATAAATTGCTCGGGGGTTAACCACAATGGGAAGTTACCCGCACAATGCTCAATCAACAAGGCTATGAATCGTTCTAGGGAACCGAAAGGTGCCCGGTGAATCATTACGGGCCGGTGCTTGGCGTTATCGCTGCCAGTATATTCTAATTCGAAACGTTCGGGCAGGTTATAATCTACCTGAATAGTTCCTAATTGCCATTTACGCCCTAATGCATCGCGAACCATAAAATCGAGTTTAGGGCCATAAAATGCAGCTTCGCCATATTCTACCACAGTTGTCAATCCTTTTTCGTCGGCAGCTTCTATAATTGCCGCCTCGGCTAAAGCCCAATTTGCATCAGATCCGATGTATTTAGATTTGTTATTCGGATCGCGAAGGGAAATTTGTGCGGTATAATCTTGGAATTCTAATGCACCCAATACATACAATACCAAGTCTATTACCTTTTTAAATTCTTCTTTTACCTGATCGGGTCGGCAAAATAAGTGGGCATCATCTTGTGTAAAACCTCTTACCCGGGTTAAACCGTGTAATTCGCCACTTTGTTCGTAGCGGTAAACGGTACCAAATTCGGCAAAACGTACTGGCAAATCTTTGTAAGAACGTGGCTTGGTTTTATACAGTTCGCAATGGTGCGGGCAGTTCATCGGTTTTAGAAAGAACTCCTCTCCTTCTTGCGGGGTTTTAATCGGCTGAAACGAATCGGCACCATATTTATCGTAATGGCCGGAAGTTACATACAGGTTTTTATGCCCGATGTGCGGAGTAACCACCTGCTCATAGCCCATTTTTTGTTGTGCCTTTTGCAGAAAACTAACTAATTTTTCTCTTAGTGCGGTTCCTTTGGGTAACCACATCGGTAATCCCATACCTACTTTTTCGGAGAAAGCAAATAATTCTAATTCTTTACCCAATTTACGATGATCACGCTTTTTGGCTTCTTCAACCATTTCCAAGTATTCACTCAATTCGCTTTGTTTCGGAAAGGTTACGCCATAAATACGTGTTAACTGCTTACGGGTTTCATCGCCACGCCAGTAGGCACCTGCCACATTCATCAATTTTACGGCTTTTACAAAACCGGTATTGGGAATGTGTGGCCCACGGCACAGGTCGGTAAAATTACCCTGCGTATAAAAGGTGATGGAGCCATCGGCTAAATCTTTAATTAAATCGAGTTTATATTCGTCACCCTTTTCGGTGAAATATTTCTCAGCATCGGCTTTACTGATAGCTTTACGCTCATAATCGGCTTTATTTCGAGCCAATTCGAGCATTTTATCTTCTATTTCTTTAAAATTATCCGACGAAAATTCGCGATCACCAAAATCTACATCGTAATAAAAACCGGTTTCTATGGCTGGGCCAATACCCAATTTCACACCCGGATAAAGGGCTTCTAGCGCTTCGGCCAATAAGTGTGCCGATGAATGCCAAAAGGTGCTTTTGCCTTCGGTATCGTTCCAAGTTAATAAACGCAGCGTGGCATCGGCTTCAATAGCACGAGTTGCATCCCAGATTTCTCCGTTTACAACGGCTGCTAAAACGTTTCGGGCTAAGCCTTCTGAAATGGAAAGGGCGATTTGGTGGGCGTTGGTTCCTGATTCGTAAGCACGAACCGAACCGTCGGGAAGGGTAATATTGATCATCTACAATATGATTTAACGTTCGAAAAAATGGTTATTAAACATCACCTACTATGTGATGGATTACAAAAATAGCAATATCTTCTAAATTTGGGCATAAAAAAAGCCCCGTAAAGCGGGGCTGTTCAAAAGAATTTTATTATTGCTGAATTCGTATTTGACGTTCTCCGCCGCCATTTCTGAATTTTGCCCGCATTTCTTCCATTGCTTTTTGATAGTCTTCTTGAGTAATGGTTCTGCCTTTTTTAGGGGGAGATACTTCGCTGTCTTTAATCTTGGTAAATTCTACGCTGGTTGCATAAAATTTCATACGATCGGTTTCGATACCTAACACTACTCCTGCTATCCAGAAGTTAGCCATGGGCGATGCTTTTAAAGCCAAATCAGTTGTATACCAAATGATTGTTTGTGAACCATTCCGACCGCTTAAAACAGCTTTTTTACAATCAAAGCCACTAATTTTTTTAGTTTCAGTACTTAATTCTGCTTCTTTGGAACCGCTTCCTAAAACAGATTCTAACAATACTTCTTCGCTATTCAATTCAAAAGATTCAATTACTTTATCGCTTGCATTGAAATACAATTCCCGGTCGCTACCGCCAAAACGCATCATCATACGCATGCCCCCACTTGTACCTTCTCCACCGCCAGGTGCAGTAATATCTTCTGCAACCGATTTTTGGAATTTAGCTCCAGTTGGATTGAATGCGATCTCGAATTTATTGGTAATTTTTTCAGGCATTGCCGAACCATTTAGACCACCAAAGGTCATTACACGCACTTCTCCTCCATTGCCACCTGCTCCTTGCTGTTGGCCGCCCGCCATAGATTTTAAATCAATTACTTGATCGTAATAAATAACTCCAGCTGTTTTTTGCTGAGAGAACACATAGGAGCTTAATAAGGTGCAGAATGCAATAATTCCGAAGATTTGTTTAGTCATGATTTGATATTTTATGATAGTTAAAAGTATGCTTAAAACGAATAAAAAAAAGTTAAATAGTGTTAAAAAATTTAAACATTTCCCCAGCCATTTGCCAATACATCTGCTATATGCATGGTTTTTATTTTTAAATTTTCTTTATCGATGTAGGCTTGTAAATGCATTAAGCAAGAAATGTCGGTGGAAATTATGTATTCGGCACCCACAGCTAAAGCATTGTTAACCTTTTGCTGGGCCATGGCACTAGAAATTCCCTCAAATTTTACGGCAAAGGTTCCCCCAAAACCACAACAAGTTTCGGTATCGGGCATTTCAAGCAGTTCTAAACCGTGTACTTTTTCTAATAAGGCTCTTGGTTCTGCTTTAATTTTACACTCCCGTAAACCTGCACACGAATCGTGGTACACCGCTTTACCTTCTAATTCGGCACCGAAATAGTCTTTATTTAATACGTTTACTAAGAAATCGGAAAGTTCGATGATGTGCGATTGTATTGAGCGACATTTATTGTGCACGGCGGTATTGGTGAACAAATCGTTGTAGTAGTTTTTAACCATGCCCGTGCACGAAGCAGATGGCGACACAATGACCACATTATCAGAAAAATCTTCTAAAAATTTGTACCCTATGGCTTTAGCTTCATCCCAATAGCCGGCATTAAAAGCAGGTTGCCCACAACAGGTTTGTTCGGCATTGTATTTAACCTTACAGCCTGCTTTTTCAAGCAATTTAACCGTATTATATGCCGTTTCGGGGTATAATTGATCAATAAAGCAAGGTATAAATAGTTCTACGGTCATTTAAACAGGGTGTTCTGCAAAGGTCTAAAAATATCTGTATTAGTTTGCTATTTCTTTACGTTTTTGCAGCAAAATAAGTACGAGAAATACCAAGCCCAAACTGAAAAAGGTGGTGAGTGATACAGCAGAATTCCGCATATTCCCCGTAAATTCTTCGATATAGCCGAAACTAAATAAACCAATTACAATGGCTAATTTCTCGGTTACATCGTAAAAACTGAAAAATGAAGCAGTATCGGGCGTATTTTCCGGTAATAATTTGGAATAGGTGGAACGGGAAAGGGATTGTATACCTCCCATTACTAAACCAACTACACAAGCTAAGGCGTAAAATTGATATTCGCTGGTGATGAAATAGGCTGAAATACACACAAAAATCCAAATAATAACCACCAACATGAGTACGGTAAAATTACCGAGTTTACCAGCCAAATAAGACATTAAATAGGCCCCTAAAATGGCCAATAGCTGGATTAACAAAATGGTGATAATTAGTTTAGTAGCCCCTAAATGAAGTATTTTTTCCCCAAAATTAGCTGCCACCAACATAATGGTTTGTACCCCCATAGAGTAAAAGAAGAAAGCGGCTAAGAAAAACTTAAGCGTACGCATCTCTTTTACCTGAAGCCATACTTTATGTAATTCTTGAAAACCACTATGAATCAAATTTTTATTTACTTTTTCATAATTCGTACTTCCGTTTGGCAAGCGCTTAAATGAAATCTGTGCAAAAGCTATCCACCACACACCTACTAATAAGAAAGATAAACGGGCAGGAAAAGAAGGATCAGTAATGCCAAAGGTATCGGGCATTAACACAAAGATGAAGCAAATAATTTGCAAAATAACACTGCCAATATAGCCCCAAGCAAAGCCTTGTGCACTCACTTTATCTTGATGATCGGGCGTGGCAATTTCGGGTAAGTAAGAATTGTAAAACAAAGCACCACCAATCCAGCCAACAGCGGCCAGGGCAAACAAAATAACGCCTAACTCTAACGTTTCTAACTTAAAGAAAAACAAACCTATACACGCTAAACCACCCAAATAGGTAAAAAATTTCATGAAACTTTTCTTATTTCCATGGTAATCGGAAACCGAGGATAAAATGGGGAGCAAAAAGACCATCATGAGGTAGCCTACCGCCATGGCATAATTGCTTAATGCGGTATTTACGAACCATTTACCGAAGAAAAGCACTTTATCTCCGTGCTCTTTGGTGGTGGTAATGACGGTATAATAAACCGGAAAAATAGTAGAAGTAATAACGAGGCTATAGGCTGAATTTGCCCAATCGAAATAGGCCCATGCTTTAATTACTTTGGGGTTATTTTTTTCTTGCATAAACTAATGTAGGTATAAAAATAAGAATGAGAAAATTAGCCTAGGTACAACAAGTCTTTACTCAAACGAAGCCTACCTTCATCTATCAATATTCGAATGAGCTCTATTCGTGCTGCTTCTGTACCCTCATGTAGGCTATCTACCAAAACTTCGATTGATAGCGGTTCTACACGCAATTTTTCCAAAATGGCAAACCTCAGAGCGTCTTCCGAATGCTTTTTTCGGGCACCGATACATACATCACACACCCCACACGTTTCTTTCGTGAGCTCATCAAAATAATTTAAAAGTTGTTGTGATCTGCAAATGGGTTTGTTCACATAGTGGAGCACGCTTTCTACTTGTTTTTTATAGATGGCTTGGCGCTGAGCCAAGAAGGTATAATCGATACCTAAATGAGCTCTATCTACCCTTGGAAGTAGAAATTGGACTTGTGGTTGATCGGTTTTGGGCTCGTAAGCAATCAATTGCATGTCGTTGAGCTTAGTAAGCATCTGAGCAACTTGGCTAACAGAAATTTGTAAACGTTTGGCCAAATCTTGCTCTTTAATGGGCACATACTGATCGTACAAACCTCCATACGAACGTAACAGTGTTTTTAACAGCGGTTCATAAGCAGCATTGCTTAACTGAAAACTATACAAAGCCTCGTAATCGACCACTACTTGCAATCGAGAGGGTAAGTACACGCTTTCTGTTAAACCGATATAGCCTTCGAGACTAAGCACTTTTAATATATTTAGCGTTTTAATAGGCTCTAACCTATATTTTTTGCAAAAATCTGCTACATCAAAAGGAAATAATAAACCCTCTCCGGCTCCGTAAGCCACCTGAAAATGATTGCCCAATTGATGATAAACAACTTGTATTTCTGCTAGGCTTGGGCTTCCTTGGGCTAGTTTTCGCTCTAAAGCCTTCACATCCTCATCGTTATATAAAAGCACAGCATAGGATTTTTTTTCGTCTCTACCGGCACGACCAGCTTCTTGATAATACGCTTCCAAGCTTTCGGGTAAATCCATATGAGCCACAAAACGAACGTCGGGTTTATCTATTCCCATGCCGAAAGCATTGGTGGCCACTATTACCCTCAGGCTATTTGCTTTCCAATCGTCTTGTTTCTTTGCCCGCACTTCAGCAGCTAGGCCTGCATGGTAAAAATCGGCTTTAACACCTTCTAGGGCTAACTGACGAGCCAATTCTTGTGTTTCTCTGCGGTTGCGCACATACACAATGCCACTGCCTTTTACCTTATGTAGTAGGTTGAGTAAGCGTTTCAATTTATTTTCTTCCTTAGCCACCACATAGCTTAAATTGCTCCGTTCAAAAGATTTACGAAAAACCTGAAAACCTTTTTTAAAAGCTAATTTCGATACAATATCATCCGCTACTTGTTGGGTTGCTGTAGCGGTTAATGCTAATACGGGTACCTTCGGATGCAATTCGCGTAATTCGGCTAGTTGCAAATAAGGCGGCCTGAAATCGTAACCCCATTGCGAAATACAATGAGCCTCATCAATAGCAAATAAGTTCACGTTCATGTGCCGAATACGCTCCTGTACTAATGGTGAACTTAAACGCTCAGGAGAGATGTATAGAAATTTGATTTTACCATACACACAATTATCCAATAAAATATCAACCTCTCTTTTGCTCATGCCCGATACAATGGCTACGGCTTCAATTCCCCGAACCTTTAAGTTCTCCACTTGATCTTTCATTAAGGCAATTAAAGGGGAAACCACCACGCAAATTCCCGGCTGTACCAAAGCAGGCACCTGAAAACAAATCGATTTACCTCCACCGGTGGGCAGTAAGGCCAAAGTATCTTTGCCTTCCAATACCGATTGCACAATTTCTTCCTGCAAAGCACGGAAGGTATCGTAGCCCCAATAGTGTTTTAATACCTGATGAATGGTCATGGATCAAATTTAACTAAAAGAATGGGCTTTAAATATGTTGGGCAATGACGTAGCCGCTAGCCCAAGCCCATTGGAAATTGTAGCCTCCCAGCCAACCCGTTACATCCACGCATTCGCCACCGGCAAATAAACCGGGCACTTTTTTAGCTTCTAGCGTTTTGGAAGAAAGTTCATCGGTTGAAATGCCGCCACGCATTACTTCGGCTTTATCGTAGCCTTTATCGCCGGCTGGTTTTACGGTAAAATGATGTATAAATTGCTCAATGTTCTCTAAATCGGCTTTGGTGAGAGATGCTAAATTGGTTTCTAGGGGTAAAAATTTGCCGAAAGCATCGGCTAATTTTTTGGTGTACTGGTTCGATAAAAAAGAACGCAAACTTTGTTTACCATTTTGCCCACGCTCATGCGCTATTCGATCTAAAATTGATTCATCGGGCAATAAATTGAGTTCAATCGTTTGACCCGGGCGCCAATAACTCGAAATTTGTAAAATAGCAGGCCCACTAAGTCCCCAATGGGTAAATAGAATATTTTCTTTAAAACTAATTTCTTCGGTAGACACTTCGCAATACACGCTATTGCCCGATAATTGTGCATACCAATCGGCATCTTTTCCGGTAATGGTTAAGGGCACCAAAGCCGGGGCTGTATCTGTTAAATGCATCCCAAAAGATTTTGCAGTTTTGAGCGCAAAATCGCTAGCACCTAATTTAGCAATGGGCAAACCACCCGAGGCCAATACTACTTTTGGCACCTCCATCTTAATTAACTTACCCAGCTGTAAATATTCTACTTCAAAGCCATTAAAACTTTGTTTTATACTTTTAACTTCGGCTTCTAGTATAATTTCTTGACCTAAATCGGCACAAAGATTTTCGAAAACAGCCACAATATCTTTGGCCTTATTGGTTGTTGGGAATAGTTGACCTAGGGTTTTTTCTGCCCCTTCAATGCCATAAGTTTCAAAAAAACTAATAGTATCTACTACCGTCCATTGCGAAAATGCTGATTTGGAGAAGTGTGGGTTGTCTGAAATAAAATTTTCAGCCTCGGTATACACATTCGTGTAGTTGCAACGTCCGCCACCAGAAATTAAAATTTTAGCTCCTACCCGATCATTACGCTCCAAAACGAGTGTTTTTTTGCCCAAATAACCCGCTTGCACGGCACACATGAGGCCACAAGCACCACCTCCAATAATTACGGCATCAAAACGATTCATTTGGCGAATTTAGGGTTAAATTTTAAATGCGTAAACAAGCGCATTTTGGGGTTCAAAAATTGCCTCGAATACCCTATCTTTGCCACTCCATGAAGCACATACGTAATTTTTGCATTATAGCCCACATCGATCACGGAAAAAGCACTTTAGCCGATCGATTGTTAGAATATACCAATACCATCACCAAACGAGAAGCGCAAGCGCAATTGTTAGATGATATGGATTTGGAGCGTGAACGTGGTATCACCATTAAGAGTCATGCCATCCAAATGAATTATAAGGTTGATGGTCAAGAATACGTATTCAATTTAATTGACACCCCAGGTCACGTCGATTTTTCGTACGAGGTTTCTCGTTCTATTGCGGCTTGTGAAGGTGCTTTATTAATTGTAGATGCCGCTCAAGGTATACAGGCGCAAACCATTTCCAATTTGTATTTGGCTTTAGAGCACGACTTAGAAATTATCCC
Source organism: Sphingobacteriaceae bacterium (assembly GCA_044239195.1). GTDB lineage: Bacteria > Bacteroidota > Bacteroidia > Sphingobacteriales > Sphingobacteriaceae > JAIPAN01. The sequence goes on from JBIIBV010000016.1 coordinate 24,887, forward strand.
TGTTTTAAATAAGATGGATTTACCCGGGGCCATGCCCGAAGAGGTAAAAGACCAAATTGTAGACCTAATAGGCTGCAAACGTGAAGAAATTATTGCCGCATCGGGTAAAACTGGCTTAGGTATTGAAGACATTTTACGGGCCATTGTAGAACGAGTACCGCCTCCGGTGGGCGAACCTACTAAAGAATTACAAGCCTTAATTTTCGACTCGGTTTTTAATTCGTTTAGAGGAATTATTGCCTATTTTAAAGTTGTTAATGGTGAAATTAGAAAAGGTGACAAAGTAAAATTTGTGGCCACCGGGAAAGAATATTACGCCGAAGAAATTGGTACCTTAAAACTCAACCAAGAGCCTAAAGATGTAATTAAAACCGGAGATGTGGGTTACATTATCTCTGGAATTAAAGAAGCAAGAGAGGTAAAAGTTGGCGATACAATTACCAACGTGGAGCGTCCTTCTACGGAAGCCATTCAAGGTTTTGAAGAGGTAAAACCCATGGTATTTGCTGGTATTTACCCTGTAGATACTGATGATTACGAAGAACTTCGCGAAAGCATGCACAAATTGCAGCTAAACGATGCATCCTTGGTTTTTGAGCCTGAATCATCGGCTGCCCTAGGTTTTGGTTTCCGTTGCGGTTTCTTGGGTATGTTACATATGGAAATTATCCAAGAACGCTTAGAACGTGAGTTCAACATGACGGTAATTACTACGGTGCCCAACGTATCGTACAAGGCCTATACCACCAAGGGCGACGAACTGCAAGTACACAATCCATCCGATTTACCCGACCCAAGCAAATTGGAATATGTAGAAGAGCCATTTATTAAAGCAAACATCATTACCAAAGCTGAATTTGTGGGTTCAGTAATGTCACTTTGTATTCAAAAAAGAGGCATTATTGTCAATCAATCCTACTTAACCTCCGACCGGGTAGAATTGGTATTTGAAATGCCCATGGGCGAAATTGTATTCGATTTCTACGATCGCTTAAAAACCATTTCTAAAGGCTACGCATCATTTGATTACCACCAAACAGGTTACCGAAAATCGGATCTGGTACGCTTAGATATGTTATTGAATGAGGAGCCTGTTGATGCGCTTTCATCACTAATTCACCGCAGTAATGCCTATGAGTTTGGTAAAAAGATTTGCGAAAAACTGAAAGAATTAATTCCTCGTCAACAATTTGAGATTAAAATTCAAGCCTCTATTGGTGCAAAAGTTATTGCCCGTGAAACAATAAGCGCTTTACGTAAAGATGTAACTGCTAAATGTTATGGTGGCGATATTTCTAGAAAGCGGAAATTATTAGAAAAACAGAAAAAAGGAAAGAAACGCATGCGCCAAGTGGGTAATGTAGAAATTCCTCAATCGGCCTTTATGGCGGTATTAAAACTAGATTAGTCAAATGCAGTTACTCGACGGGAAATACGTATCAGAAAAACTCAAGCTTTCATTGGCTTCTGAAGCTGCTCTACTTAGCGAAAAAATAGGCAGAAAACCACATTTGGTAGCCATTTTGGTAGGCAGTGATGGCGGCAGCGAAACCTATGTGGCTAGTAAAATGAAAAATTGTGAAGCCGTTGGCTTCCGCTCTACGCTCATCCGTTTTAACGAAACGGTTACCGAAGCGGAGTTACTCAGTCAAATTGAAAAATTAAATAACGATGGTGAAGTAGACGGATTGATTGTGCAGTTGCCCCTACCTAAACACATTGATGCCGAAAGGGTAACCGATGCCATTGATTTCCGCAAAGATGTGGATGGCTTCCATCCCATCAACCTAGGCAGAATGCAACGCAATTTACCCTGCTTCATTCCGGCAACGCCTTATGGCATCACCCTACTTTTAGAAGAATACGGCATTGAAACTGCTGGCAAACATTGTGTAGTAGTTGGCCGAAGCCAAATTGTGGGTTTACCTATGAGTATTTTAATGGCTCGTAATGGCCAGCCTGGCAATTGCACCGTTACGCTGTGTCACAGCAAAACGGCTAACATAGCTGAATACACGCAAAAAGCTGATATTTTGGTTGTAGCCATTGGTAAAAAGAACTTTATTACCGCCGATATGGTTAAAACCGGTGCGGTAGTAATTGATGTGGGTATGAACCGAGAAGTATCTGAAACCACTAAATCGGGTTATAAATTATATGGCGATGTTGATTTTGAGCAGGTTGCTCCAAAATGTTCGTGGATAACTCCAGTACCAGGTGGTGTGGGTCTATTAACCATCATCGGTTTGCTAAAAAACACCTTAGCGGCAGCCAATAAAACTATTTACGCATAAATATGGCTCTACAAGTTCCCGAAGATGGCACGCTATTGCCTTTAATGGAAGAATTTTATACCATTCAAGGAGAAGGGTTTCACACGGGTAAAGCTGCCTATTTTATTCGTTTAGGTGGTTGCGATGTAGGTTGCCATTGGTGCGATGTGAAAGAAAGTTGGGATGCCGAATTACACCCGCTAACTACCGCCGATCAAATTGTAAAAAACGCAGAGCAATACCCAAGTAAAACTGTGGTTATTACTGGCGGAGAACCCCTTTTATACAATTTAGATTACCTTACCACCCAATTGCAAAAACGAGGCATTAAAACCTTTATAGAAACTTCAGGGGCCTATCCCCTTTCTGGGCATTGGGATTGGATTTGTCTATCGCCAAAGAAATTTAAAGGTCCAAGTCCTGATATTTTGCCTTTAGCTGGCGAATTAAAGGTGATTGTATTTAATAAGTCGGATTTTGCTTGGGCCGAAGAACATGCAACACACGTTTCTCCCAATACAAAGTTGTACCTTCAACCCGAGTGGTCTAAAGCGACAGAAATTACGCCTTTGATTATTGATTATGTAAAAGACAATCCCCGTTGGGAAATATCTTTACAAACGCATAAATATTTAAACATCCCTTAAAAAAACTAAGTATGGAACAAAACTTCAAAAATCACGCACGTATGGTACCAGGATACCATTATGTTTTAGGAACTCTTTTACTAGCTGGCCTCGGCGGCTCTCTAGTAAACCTATATCGCTCTGGTTATACTGAAGCGCATTATTCTGCTGCATTAATTTGCTTATTATTTCTAATTGCTGTATTTCTTACCGCTTTTACCCGATCATTCTCATTAAAAGCACAAGACAGAGCTATACGTTCCGAAGAAAATTTTAGACATTATGTGTTAACTGGAAAAGCCTTACCTAGTGCATTAACCATACGTCAGATTGTTGGTTTGCGTTTTGCTTCGGATGCAGAATTTCCGAAACTAGCTGAAAAAGCAGCTAAAGAAGGCTTATCTGAAAAAGCTATTAAACTAGAAATTAAAAACTGGAAAGCGGATAATTACCGAGTATAATTTCCAATTTATAAAATAAAAAGCCCCGTTAGTGAAACTAATGGGGCTTTTTTATGAAATATAGTTTTACAAAATAGCTTCGCGAATACGAACCAATTTGGTTAATAGTGTTTCTAAATTATCTAAATGCAACATATTGGCACCATCAGATTTGGCTTGTGAGGGTTCGGGATGGGTTTCAATGAATAAGCCATCTGCTCCAACTGCAATAGCAGCCTTGGCAATGGTTTCAATTAAAGCAGGTTTGCCGCCTGTAACACCTGAACCCTGATTGGGTTGTTGCAACGAGTGGGTGCAATCCATAATAACCGGTACGCCAAATTCACGCATTTCCGGAATGCCTCTAAAATCAACAATTAAATCTTGGTAGCCGAAGGTGTTTCCTCTATCTGTTAATAGCACATTCGGGTTCCCCGAATCTTTTACTTTATCTACAGCAAATTTCATAGAACCAGCCGATAAAAATTGACCTTTTTTAATATTGATTACCTTTCCGGTTTTGGCAGCGGCTATCAATAAATCGGTTTGACGGCATAAAAATGCTGGAATTTGCAATACATCTACATAAGCGGCAGCCATGGCAGCTTCGCTACTTTCGTGTATATCGGTTACGGTTGGTACGCCAAATTCTTTACTCACTTTAGCCAATATTTTCAAGGCTTTTTCATCGCCAATACCCGTAAAAGAATCTACTCTAGAACGATTGGCTTTACGGTACGAACCTTTAAAAATATAGGGTATGTGTAATTTATCGGTTATGGTAATTATACGCTCTGCAATACGTAGAGCCATATCTTCGCTTTCAATAGCACATGGTCCGGCCATTAAAAAAAAGTTATTACTGTCGGTAAATTTGATTTGGGGAATGTTCTGAATAGTCATTTAATTTCCTAGTTCTGATAAAAATTTGATACGCATTAACTGAATTTCTTCACGGGTATAATCCTCTTCACCCAATTCGTTTAGGGCATTGTCAATGGTGTCGTTTTCTGCTTGGCGAAAATAATCATAAACTTCGTCTTGTCTATCTTCATCAATCATTTCATCAATATAATAGTTTAAATTCAGCTTGGTACCCGAATTCACTATCATAT
>JBIIBV010000064.1:0-7819 GCA_044239195.1 Sphingobacteriaceae bacterium
GTATAGCCAATAGCAGTATAAACATCCAAATAACGTTTCTAAAACTCATATTGCAACGAAATTTGAGATCCGGTGCCTACTGTATTTTGGCTATTTATACTCCAATCGAAACACATTTTCTTAATTTTTAAACCAATTCCGGCAAATTGCTTCGGTTGATTAAAGCTGAGCCCACCTCTAAGCGCTAAAACGGGTATGAGCTGGTATTCTATTCCCAATTTGGGCTGTGGCGTTTGGATTAACGATTGTTGTAGAGCGGCTACAAGTAAAATTTGCTCTGTGCTTTTATAACTAACACCAAAATCTATAAGCAAAGGAATGGGCGAAAAATTAGCCGTATTGGTAAATGAAGTATTGCTCACATTTTGTACATGTGCACCAATGTCTACTCGTTTAGAAAATTGATATAAAAAACCCACATCGGCACTATAAGTACTAGCTTTTCCGTATGCAGGTATTTGCAACTGATGATAATTTACACGCATAGCAGCACTTAATAGAGGTCCAAAACTTTTTGCCACAGCCAAGCCTATTTGCTGTACTTTATAGCTATCAAATCCGTAGGATGATACACCAAAACCCAGGGTGTAGGCCTTTACTGGCAGTTGAAAGGTTGCCGATTGCGTAACAATTTGTGTAGCAAACATATTTCGTTTATAGGCCACACTTAGTACAGGTTTTACAATTGCCCGCATACCCGCTTGGTTGGCATTTATAGACCACGAATCAGCTAAAACCACCCCTGTTTCGGCCATAGCACCCATTCGACCACCCGTATTTTGCTGTGCATTTACTTTTAACGAAAATAGAATACTTATAACTATGATATATTTCATTATATAATATAATGAAACGAAATTATCATAATTTAATTCAAAAGAAAATTTATTTAAAATAATTTCGTTCGAAGAATATGAATTCGCTAGAAAAAGACCTGAAATTAGTAAACCAACATATTAACGATGCTGAAATTAAATTACAGCATAGAGCTAATGAACAAGCATATGGAATTGCTTTTGCGCTTATGCAAGAAGTAAAATTGCCCATGCAAAGTATTTTGAGAAGTAATACAAGAGGAAGGCTTGTATCAAGCACCTGCGAAAGATTGATTGAATTCCTAATTCGTTGTGGCAACATTAGCTTCACAGAGCGTCCAACTGAAACCATGAAACTAAGTGCGCTACTAAATTACTCCTGTTATTTATTTGAAGAATTTAATTTAAATGAAGATGTAGCCGATTTTTTATCAAATACCTATGCAGATTGGTATTTACCACATTCGGGTGAGGCAGTTTAATTGAAAATTTGTAAATTGTGGGCATTAAACCCATCAATATGAAAAAAATTTTAACCCTTGCAATCGTTCTAGTATCCCTAGTAAACGCAAATGCCCAACAAAAAATAAGTGAAGGTGTTGTAGTATATACCTTAAGTTGGAATGTTCCGGAGCAGGCCCAAGCAATGGCCGCCAGCCTACCTACCGAAGTTCAAGTATTTTTTAAAGGCGATTCGAGTAGCATGAAAATGGAATCGCAATTTTTTAGTTCACAAAGTATTTTAAATACAAAAAAAGAATACGAACGCATGTTACTAGATATTCCGATGATGAGCAAAAAGTATTCGGTTATTTTTACGCCTGCCGATCAGGAAATGCTTGCAGATAAGTATCCACAAATGAGTTTTAAACCCAGTACAGAGAGTAAAGTACTAAATGGCTATAAAGCTTCTAAATTTGAAGTTTATGAAAGTAAAACAAGCGCTAACTTCGATGTTTGGTTTACTAAAGATATAGAGGTAGTTGCCAATCCTTTGAGTCGTTTTTACGAAGCATCTTATGGATTTCCAGTAGAATTTACCAGTTTCCAAAACGGAATGTCAGTAAGAGCAACTGTAAAAGAAATTCAAAAAACGAGCGTTCCGGCAGGTATGTTTTCTGCTAGCAAAGACTACGAAGAAATGACATTCACTCAGCTGATGCAGATGAGAGGAGGACAATAAGAGCATTATATTGTTTCTTATCTAAATTTTATCCTGTTTCATATTCTTTGTAGTCAATAATTCAGCCACCCGTTGATCGGTTTCAAAGGTAAGTTCATTTGGCTGAAGTGCTGAGATGGCTTTCCACCGAAAGGCTTGCTTTATTGGGCCTTCATCATGAAAATCATACGGACTTTCCTTTAGTGGAACGGCTAATGGTTCCAAGGCTTTTACTAGATAATATACGCTAATTACCTGGCTTTCATTAAATACCGATTTGATGAAGAAATCGGTGGTGTAAAAATGAGAAACAACCTCTATGGGCAATGCGCATTCTTCACTGAATTCTCTAATAAGAGCTTCTAACAAGCCTTCGCCGTATTCTAAACCACCACCCGGAAACTTGCTAAACCGAAAACCATGTTCTTCCTCATCACTAATAAGCACCCTGTTGTGGGCATCCATTAATAAGCCATACACACGTACATTAAAGGGGTAATTCATGCTTAATCGAAATGTTTTTGGTTTTTAACTACCCGATCTGCCGTCCAAACGATATCTTTTTGTTGCGCTTCGCCCCTCACCTTGCAACTCTCCATACGGCAATAGTGGCAACACTGCGGAATGCAGGGATCGGTATGGATAAATAATTCGGTATCCTCAAAAATATGGTTATTTACAAGCGCATCTATAGCCGACACTTGTTCATGCGCCTGATTTAAATCAAAATAATATGGCAAGGTTATGTGGCAATCTATATGCAAATCACTGCCGTATTGTTGCGTACGCAGGTTATGTACATCAATCCAAGAACTCTGGCGATTGGCCTGTAAAACGGCTATAATGGCTTCTACCTTCGTTAAATCAGATTCATCCATTAATCCACCAACTGATTTTCGCACCAAACGATAGCCACTGTAACATACGTAACAGCCTAATGCCATGGAAAGCAAACTATCCAACAAATATATCCCCGTAAAGGAAATAAGTATTAAACCAGCTACTAAACCGGCACTACTCACGGCATCGGTAAGTAAATGCTTTCCATCGGCTTGCAGCGTTATTGAATTTAGTTTTTTGCCAGAATTAATGAGATATAGTCCCAAGAGCAAATTAATGAGACCGGTAGCACCAATAATAAGGGCTCCATCACCGATATTGGTAATGGCATGCGGATAAAAAATGGCGTATATAGATTTAAAAAGAATTAAAATTCCAGCCATCGAAATGAGTGATCCTTCAACAAAAACGGCGAAAAATTCTACTTTTCCGTGCCCATAGGGGTGGTTTATATCTCTAGGCTGACTAGATAAGTAAATGCTGTAAAAAGCAAAAGCACTAGCTAAAACATTCACAATACTTTCGGCAGCATCGGTTAAAATAGCATTGGAAGAGGTGATGAAATAGGCGAAAAACTTTACTAGCATAAGCAATATGCTTACACTGAGCGATAGTATGATGATGCGTTTTTGGCTTTTCACGTGCTTGATTTTCAAACCAAAGTTAGCAAACCAAATTCTAAGACCTACTATTCAGATAAATTATAGCTTAAACCTTTCAAAATGGCTATATTTTTTTATTTTTGAAGATATGACAGCTCTTTCTAAACGTATACATGCTTTAGCCGAATCGCAAACTATTAAAATGGCCAAAATGGGCCGCGATTTAGCCGCAAAAGGTATCGATATTATTAACTTGAGTTTTGGAGAACCCGACTTTAATACACCCGATTATATCAAAGATGCGGCAAAAAAAGCGCTAGATAACAACTTTACATTTTATACACCAGTGTCGGGTTATCCGGAACTGCGTAAAGCCATTACCGAAAAATTACGTGTAGATAATAATTTAAGCTACGATTCCGATCAGATTGTGGTAACCACCGGAGCAAAACAAGCCTTGGCCAATGCCCTATTGTGTTTAGTAAATCCGGGCGATGAGGTACTCATTCCAACGCCTTATTGGGTGTCGTATTCAGAAATGGTAAAATTAGCCGAAGGCACTTCGGTTTTTATACCTACAACCGTTGAACAGAATTTTAAAATTACTGCTCAACAATTAGAGCAAGCCATTACCCCAAAAACTAAGGTTTTTATGTTTTCATCGCCTTGCAACCCTACCGGTAGCGTATATAGTTATGAGGAATTGGCAGAATTAGCGAAGGTTTTTGAGAAATACCCTGAAATTTACATTTTATCGGATGAAATTTACGAACACATCAATTTCGGAGATAAGCACGAATCCATTGCTCAGTTTGCATCGTTGAAAGAGCGGGTAATACTTATAAATGGATTTTCTAAAGCCTTTGCCATGACCGGCTGGCGTTTGGGCTACTTGGCTGCCAGCAAAGAAATTGCCCAAGCCTGCGATAAAATGCAAGGGCAAATTACTTCGGGCACTTGTTCTATTGCGCAACGTGCGGGCATTTCAGCCTGCGAAGGCGGCTTAGAAAGTGTATTGAAAATGAAAGCGGCTTTTTTAAAGCGTCGAGATTTGGTATACGGGCTTTTAAAAGCCATTCCGGGCATAAAAACAAACCTACCAAGTGGTGCTTTTTACTTTTTCCCAGATGTAAGTAGTTATTTCGGCAAAAGCGCAAATGGAGAAAAAATAAATGATGCCTTAGATTTAAGCCTATACCTATTAAACGAAGCACATGTAGCCTTGGTTTCCGGCGATGCTTTTGGCGATCCGAACTCTATTCGTATTTCTTACGCAGCTTCTGAAGAAAAACTAAGCGAAGCGATGAAGCGCATTGCTGCAGCTTTAGCCAAACTAGTTTAAAAATTATTTACTTCGAATAGCTTCTACCGGATCTAACCTAGATGCCATAAAGGCTGGGATAAATCCTGAAATCAATCCAATAACTGTAGATAATACAACGGTAAGTATCACCTTACCCATATCTACTATAATCGTTAAATCGGCAAAGGTTTTGGCCAATAGGGTTAATAAAAATACTAGGGCTAAGCCAATTATACCTCCCATTAAACATAAAGCCACCGATTCGAATAAGAATTGTAGCAAAATGAAGTAATTCTTGGCACCCAATGATTTTTGAATACCGATAATGTTGGTGCGTTCTTTTACCGATACAAACATGATATTGGCAATGCCAAAACCACCCACCAGAATAGAAAAACCACCAATAAAGGCTCCAGCAAAGTTTATGATACCAAACATTTGATCGAGCTGAGCAGTTAAAATAGTTGATTTATTTAAGGCAAAATCGTCATCATCACGCGGGTTTATTCGACGAATAGAGCGCATGGTACCCCTTAATTCACTTTCTACCTCATTAATAGAAATATCTCCTAAACCTTTTACGGTAATTTGCGGATCATAGCGTTCGTCCTCTACATTGATTACGTTACGGGCAAAATTTAGCGGTAATAAAATCAATTTATCGGCCGAAATGCCCAACATATCTTCACCCTCCTTCTCAAAAATACCAATAACCGTTACTCGTCTTCCCAATACTTTAATGGTTTTCCCAATCGGACTTTCGTTCGGAAATAAGCCATCGGCAACCGTATAGCCCAAAATAGCAACTGGGCTACCTGCTCTACTTTCAATTTCGGTAAAGTAGCGGCCGTCTGAAAAATTAAACACTCGGGTTTTATATAAATCGTGGCTTGCGGCACTTAAACTAACACCTTCTACACTATTGTTACGGTATTTTACCACCCTATTCCCCATGCTGGTTTCGTACGCTACGCCATCGGCAGTTTGTAAACGGTTAGCTAATTTTTCGAAATCGCGAATTTTAGGTACAGGTCTACGCATGTATTTCCACCAAGGATAATCACCAAAACCACCCCAAGGCCATTTTTGAACATAAATGGTATTACTTCCCAATTTTTCTACACTGTTTTGCAAATTATTACGCAAGGTATCTACGGCAGAAAATACACCAATGATGGTCATAATACCAATGGTGATGCCCAATAAAGATAAAATGGTTCTTAATTTGTTCTGACGTAGGGCGTCAAAAGCAAAAATGAAGCTCTCTTTTAATAATCTGAGGAATAACATACCTTTATAAGACATTGCAAATGCAAAAACGTTACAAATCTCTACTCATTAAATTTAGTCATTTTAACTCTACCTTTTAACAGCCATTTTACCAATTATTTTATCTAAATTTGCGCCCTTAATCATATAAAAACACATATGAAACTATCTCAATTTAAATTCAATTTACCCGATTCTTTAATTGCTCACGAACCTTCAGACAAACGTGATGAAGCCCGTTTAATGGTGTTAGACCGAAAGACAGGTGCCATAGAACATAAAATTTTTAAAGATGTTTTGGGCTATTTCGATGAGAAAGATGTGATGATTTTAAATAATACAAAGGTATTCCCTGCACGTTTATACGGAAATAAAGAAAAAACAGGCGCTACCATTGAAGTATTCTTGTTAAGAGAGTTAAACAAAGACTTACGTTTATGGGATGTTTTGGTAGATCCGGCTCGTAAAATTCGTGTAGGCAATAAACTTTATTTTGGCGACGATGATTTATTAGTTGCCGAGGTGGTAGATAATACTACATCACGAGGACGTACCATTCGTTTCTTATTTGATGGTACCAATGAGGAGTTTCGCAGAAATATTGAAATTTTAGGGGAAACACCCCTTCCAAAATACATTAAACGTAAGGCCACCGAAGAGGATAAAGAGCGTTACCAAACCGTTTATGCAAAAAACGAAGGTGCTGTTGCCGCTCCTACTGCAGGTTTACATTTTAGTCGCGAATTAATGAAACGCCTTGAATTGAAAGGAATTGATTTTGCGGAAGTAACCTTACACGTTGGCCTAGGTACCTTCCGTCAGGTTGAGGTTGAAGATTTGACTAAGCATAAAATGGATTCGGAGCAGTATATTATTGAAGAACCTACAGTACGCATGATCAATAACGCATTGGAAGAAAAACGCCGTATTTGTGCGGTAGGAACCACTTCTATGAGGGCTATTGAATCGTCTGTTTCTGCAGCTCGTAATTTGAAACCGGCTAACGATTGGACGAGTAAATTCATTTTCCCTCCTTACGAATTTAGCATCGCCAATTCCATGATTACCAATTTTCACACGCCAGAATCGACCTTAATGATGATGGTTGCTGCATTTGGTGGATACGATCATATTATGAATGCCTACGAAGTAGCTGTGAAAGAAAAATACAAGTTCTACAGCTATGGAGATGCCATGTTGATTATCTAAAACGCTTTTCTAAAGCCATGAAACGTTACGCCATACTAGTTGGAGGTGGTTCTGGCAGCAGAATGCAACAAGATATTCCCAAACAATTTTTATTGCTAGATGGCAAGCCGGTGCTTATGCACACCTTGGAGGCTTTTTACCATTCGGAACCACGTCCAGAAATCGTAGTGGTGCTCAATGTTGATTTTCATGAATATTGGGAAAAACTATGCAAAACACATCAATTCAGCATTCCACATACACTGGTTAAAGCCGGACAAGAACGTTTTTTTTCAGTAAAAAATGGACTAAAATTGGTAAAAGGGAAAGCCTTGGTTGCCATACACGATGCGGTAAGACCTATTATCAAAAAAGATAAAATAGAACACGCATTTAGCTATGCAGAAGTACATGGAAATGCAGTTTTAGCTATCCCCTCTAAAGATTCGGTGAGACTAAGCGATACGAAAGAAAATAAAGCTGTGGCCAGAGAACTCGTTTATCTCATTCAAACACCGCAAATATTTACAAGTACTATGCTCAAAAAAGCATATCAACAAGAGTTTAGAACTTCCTTTACCGACGATGCTTCGGTAGTGGAACATGCTGGAGTGGCCATACACTTGGTAGAAGGCGACCC
>JBIIBV010000065.1:0-7729 GCA_044239195.1 Sphingobacteriaceae bacterium
TAATAGGTCCAAAAGCTTTACCCACTAATGAGGTTCCGAATTGCTGAATGATAAACAAAATGGTAAGAATAGCAATAACTATGGGTACGGTAGGCAAACCCGGATTTACAATAATTAACCCTTCAATAGCTGAAGAAACCGTAAATGGTGGAGTAATAATGCCGTCGGCTAAAAGCGCACAGCCACCAATCATAGCCGGAATAGTTAGCCATTTAGCTTTTCTTTTTACCAAAGAATATAAAGAGAATATTCCACCCTCTCCCTTATTATCTGCCCGTAGCGTAATAAGTACATACTTAATAGTAGTTTGTAAGGTAAGCGTCCAAAAAATACACGATAAACCGCCCAGAATTAAATCAGTAGTGATGATACTATCTCCCACAATGGCTTTAAATACATAAAGTGGCGACGTACCAATATCTCCGTAAATAATACCTAAACTGATTAATAAGCCAGCTGCAGACAGCTTTTGTAGATTTTTATGATTGCTCACTTGTATGGAATTAACGAACAAAAGTAAACCAACATTTCTGATTTACAAACTAAAAGATTACATAGTTATTAGGACCCTGAATTGTATCATTTTGGTTAAATTATGTTAAAAAAATAAAAACTAGAGTTTGAGATATACAGAGCCTAAAAATTATATATATTTTTACACAAGGCTTAACTATATGGGGAAACTCTACAAAAACACCGTACACATACTTTTATTTGCATTTCTTTTTTTAGTGGGATTGCAGGTGAATGCTTATGAACGTGTGTTAGAGCCTATTTTAAGAACCGATAGTATTCGAGCCAGTGCCTCTAGAATCGGTGGAAAAATTACCGATACCCGCAAAGAAAAACCAGCGTTCTTGAAAACTAAGTTGAAAGTAAGCATGGTGCCTTTTAAACCATCGATACTTAAACCAAGCGCCACTCCAGCTAACAAAGTAAACCTGCCCGATGGTAAGCTACTAAGCAATGTAAAGGTGTATCCCAATCCGGTTTCCGATCAGTTAAACGTAAACTATACCCTAAACAAAGAGGTAACCATGACCATTAAAATTATGGACTTCTTGGGCAATGAAGTGAGTACGCTGTTATCAAGAAAATTACCCGCAGGAGAACAAAATGCCACTTTTAATATTGGAGATAGCCTAAATAGCGGTTTATATTTTATACGATTTATTGCCGGCAACGAAACGGTTATAAAACGAATTTCTATACAATAGCCCAACAAGCAGCAGATGAAAATTATAGCCGTTGGCCGTAACTACGCCGAACACGCAAAAGAACTAAATAACCCGGTACCCAGTCAGCCGGTTATTTTCATGAAACCCGATACGGCAATTTTACTAAACAATGCACCTTTTTACCATCCAACTTTTACCACCGATATACACCACGAAATTGAAGTAGTGCTAAAAATATGCAAAGAAGGAAAGCACATTGCCGAAAAATTTGCACACAACTATTACGATGAAATTGGCTTAGGTATTGATTTCACTGCTCGAGACATTCAGCAACAGCACAAAGAAAAAGGTCTGCCATGGGAGTTGGCCAAATCTTTCGATCATTCTGCTCCGGTTAGTAAATTTATACCCAAAGCAAGCTTAGGCGATTTAGAAAATTTGTCTTTCCATTTAGACCTAAACGGGCAAAAGGTACAAACAGGAAATACCCGAGATTTACTTTTTAGCTTCGATCAAATTATTGCATTTGTATCGCAATACATCACAATAAGAAAAGGCGATTTACTATTTACCGGAACTCCCGAAGGTGTAGGTAAAGTAACTATAGGCGATCACCTAGAAGGATACCTTGGGGAAGAAAAACTACTAGATTTTCAAATTAAATAATGCGATTTATAGTTCTTTTTCTACTTTGCTTTTCGTTTGTATATACGCAAGCACAACCCTTTAAAGCTAGTAAATACCCAAAAGAAGATTTTAGATACCCGCTTGATTTAGTCCCATCCATAGCTGGTAGCTTTGGCGACTTGCGCCCCAATCATTTTCATTCAGGATTAGATTTTAGAACCAACCAACGAGAAGGTTACCCCGTATATGCCGTTTCCGATGGCTATATAGCTCGTTTACGGGTACAAATAGGTGGTTTTGGGCAAGCTATTTATATAAACCACCCGAATGGTTACACCAGTGTGTACGCACACCTAAGTGCCTATGCCCCTAACTTGGCTCAAAAAGTAAAAAGCGCACAATACGATTTAAAACAATTTGAAGTAGATTTCCCCCTAGATTCGAGCCAAATTGTAGTAAAAAAAGGGCAGCTAATTGGCTGGACTGGAAATACAGGAAGCTCTGGTGGACCACACCTGCATTTCGAACTTCGAGATACAAAAACAGAAGAAATCATCAACCCACAACTTTTTGGTTTAACTATTCAAGATAAGGTGAATCCGGAATTTAAAACGCTTTATGTGTATGCCTTAAATGGCCTCCCCTTCTCTGAAAAAACCAGCAAAAAGGCATTAACCATATTAGCTAGTAAAGGCGAATATGTGCTGAATACGACAAAACCTGTACTACTCCCAGCAGATGCTGGATTAGGAATAGTAGCACTAGACAGAACTAGCCCGCAGGGAACCTCTCATGGACTTTATTCCATAGAATTAAGTCTAGATGAACAGGTGATTTACAGCGCTAGCTGGGAACGATTCAGCTTCGATCATACCAAAGCAATTAACAGTCACCTCGATTATTTTGCACTAAAAACCTCGGGTATTTCTATACATAAAAGCTTTGTAGACCCGGGGAACCCATTGCAAATTTATGGTGAGAGCAATGGGCATATACAGCTAAACGATGACCGCATACACCAAATACGTTACACCATAACTGATGTAGCAGGAAACAGCAAAACTCTTAGTTTTGAGGTACAAAGAGCTCCAACTAGCAGCATACAAAAAGTAGTAGCTAAAGAAAATGTATTTCACGCCAGCCAAGACAATACCTTTAGCAATACCAATGTTCAATTAAGTATACCAAAAGGCACCTTATACAACGATATTGTTTTTGAGTACGCCAGTACAGCCAAGCTTGCAGGCAGTTATTCACAACAACACCGCATTTATAAATCCAATACTCCCATACATCAAGCTTATACCTTAAACATTAAAGTTGATGGACTAATACCCGAAAAATTACAAGCTAAAACACTCATTAAAGATACCAAAGGAACTAGCTATGAAAGCAGCTACCAAAATGGGTGGGTAAATGCGCAAGTAAAATCATTTGGCACTTTTTACGTTACAATAGATTCGATAGCGCCAAGTATTACACCCATTACGCTCAATACAAACAAAATAATGACAGAAAAAACTAAAGTAGTTTTTAAAATTGCGGATCAACTTTCGGGTATTGGAAAGTTTAATGGCAGTATAGACGGGCAATGGGTATTGTTTGAGTACGACCAAAAAACAGGCACGCTTTGGCATACATTTGATGAACGCACCAAAACTGGCACACACCAATTAGAACTCGAAATAAGCGATAAAAAAAATAATACAACTACCTATAAAACAACCTTTATTAGATAATTATGGCAACAATAAAACAAGGCGATATAGCTCCGGCTTTTAGCGTAAACGATCAACATGGAAATCAGGTTTCATTGAGTGATTTTCTAGGAAAAACAGTGGTACTTTATTTTTACCCAAAAGACGCCACTCCTGGTTGTACGGCTGAGGCCTGTGATTTTAGAGACAATTACCAAACACTACAAGCCAAAGGCTTGGTGGTACTTGGCGTTAGCACCGACGATGAAAAATCGCACACTAAATTTATTGGGAAGTTTCAACTACCCTTTACCTTACTAGCAGACACCGATAAAAAGCTGGTAGAAGCATACGGTGTTTGGGTCGAAAAAAGCATGTACGGCAAAATATATATGGGCACCGCCCGTAAAACCTTCATCATCAATCCCGAAGGAAAAATTGCCCACATCATAGAAAAAGTAGAAACCAGTAGAGCAAGCCAACAAATACTCGATTTGCTAGGCTAACTATGTGAATAAAAAAGCCTAGATGTGTAAAACTTAGGCCATAAATACCCAAAGCATTGGGTTAATTTTGTTCCTCAGAACAAACCTCTTATGGCCACAGAAACCCTTCGCTTAACCCAAATTGCTAGCCAAGTACGTAGAGATATTTTGCGCATGGTACACGCCTGCCAATCCGGACACCCGGGAGGCTCATTAGGCTGTGCTGACTTTCTAGTAGCACTATATTTTGATACCCTAAACCACCATACCAATTTTAGTATGGATGGCAAGAATGAAGACCTTTTCTTTTTATCAAACGGACATATTTCACCCGTATTTTATAGCGTGTTGGCCCGTTCCGGCTATTTTGATGTGAAAGAATTAGCTACTTTCCGTAAATTAAATACACGCCTGCAGGGGCATCCAACTACCCACGAACATCTACCCGGAGTACGTGTAGCTTCTGGGTCGCTGGGCCAAGGCCTTTCGGTAGCCATTGGTGCCGCACTTACCAAAAAATTAAATAAAGACGCTTCATTGGTATACTGCTTACATGGCGATGGCGAATTGCAAGAAGGCCAAATTTGGGAAGCAGCCATGTATGCGCCTTACCACAAAGTAGATAATCTGATTGCTACCATTGATGTAAATGGCCAACAAATTGACGGTTCAACAGAACAAGTGTTATCGTTAGGTAATTTAAGAGCCAAATGGGAAGCCTTTGGTTGGGAAGTGTTGAATATGGATGGCAACGATATGGCCGACGTACAACGAGGCCTTGCCGAAGCAAAAAGCAAAACCGGAAAAGGAAAACCCGTGCTTATTTTAATGAAAACCGAAATGGGCAATGGTGTCGATTTTATGATGCACTCACACAAATGGCACGGCATTGCACCAAGCGATGAGCAATTAGCAGCCGCATTGGGCCAATTAGAAGAAACTTTAGGCGACTATTAATCCGAAACATCCTCATGAAAAAATACACCTATACCGAGAAAAAAGATACCCGTTCAGGATTTGGCGCTGGTTTATTAGAAGCCGGAAAACAAAACGAAAATGTAGTGGCGCTTTGCGCCGATTTAACTGGCTCCCTAAAAATGGATGCCTTTCAAAAAGAATTCTCCGAGCGCTTTTTCCAAGTGGGCATTGCCGAAGCCAATATGATTGGCATTGCAGCTGGCCTAACCATTGGTGGCAAAATCCCCTTCACCGGAACCTTTGCCAACTTTTCAACCGGCCGAGTATACGATCAAATTCGCCAATCGGTTGCCTACTCTGATAAAAACGTAAAAATTTGCGCCTCACATGCAGGTTTAACCCTTGGTGAAGACGGCGCCACCCACCAAATATTAGAAGATATTGGCTTAATGAAAATGCTTCCGGGCATGACCGTTATTAACCCTTGCGATTACAACCAAACAAAAGCCGCCACCATAGCCATTGCCAAACACGAAGGCCCTGTATACTTACGTTTTGGCCGCCCAAGTGTACCTGTTTTTACAGATGCCGACCAAAAATTTGAAATTGGTAAAGCTTGGATGGTAAACGAAGGAAAAGATGTGAGCATATTTGCCACAGGCCACTTGGTTTGGAAAGCCATTGAAGCTGGTGAAAAACTAGCCGAAATGGGTATTGATGCCGAAATTATTAATATCCACACCATTAAACCTTTAGATGTGCAAGCCATCTTACAATCGGTAGCAAAAACCGGATGTGTAGTTTCGGCCGAAGAACACAATCGTTTAGGTGGATTAGGAGATAGTATTGCGCAAGTATTGGCTCAAAACCTACCTACTCCGCAAGAATATGTGGCCGTAAATGATAGTTTTGGCGAAAGTGGCACTCCCGACCAATTAATGGAGAAATACGGATTAAGTACCGAAGCCATTGTAGCCGCCGTGCAAAAAGTACTAGCTAGAAAAACCGCCAAATAAAAATTCAGTAGCTACTGAATTGGGCTAACATACCACGAATGCCACTATCAGATGCTGAAATTTTAGAACAGTTTGGACGGGAAAAAACCCGAAATGCTGCCTTTGCGCATCTGGTAGAAAAGTATCAGCAGAAAATTTATTGGCTTGTTCGACGTATGGTGGTAAGCCACGACGATGCCGACGATTTGGTGCAAGAAATTTTTATAAAAGTTTGGAACAACCTCGATCGTTTCCGGCAGGATGCCCAACTATATAGTTGGATGTACCGCATTGCTAGCAACGAATGCCTGCAATTTCTTCAAAAAAAGAAAAAACAAAGTACCTCCTCTTTTGATGAGTTAACAGAAAATACGGCCGACAGTTTTGGCACGTCGGATGGTTTTAGTGGAGACCAAATTCAGCAGAAATTATATAGAGCTATTGAAACCTTGCCCGAAAAGCAGAAACTAATTTTTCAGATGAAATATTTCGAGGAGATGAAATACGAAGAAATTTCTTCGGTATTGGGAACCAGCGTAGGTGCCTTAAAAGCCTCCTTCCACTTGGCCGTAAAAAAGATAGAACAACAATTAGTACAACACGATTAAACCTTTAGTTGACAATTACATCTAAAACACGATGACACACAAAAAACATAGTGAAGATTGGAAAAGCGAAGCTCCTCGTTTGGCTGGCATGGATAAAATAAATCCATACACCGTGCCAAATGGCTACTTTGATGACTTACAATCTGCTATTTTAGCTCGTACTATACAAGCACCACTAGCCAAGCCTAAAGTTATTCAGCTTTGGATGCGCTATGCCGCAGCGGCTTGCATTACCTTGGTAGCTGGTACCTTTGTGTATTTAAATCAAAATTCTGCAGAAACGCCTAATTTCGATGCCATTCCAGATCAGGAAATTGTGAGCTATTTGCAAACGCATGTGGATGAATCGGATACCGAATTGATGCTAGTAAACAACGAAAAACTGCATTTAGAAGAAGAAAATATCAGTACCCAAGAATTAGAAAATTACGTGAATCAAGTATTATGAAAAATCTATTTGTAAAAAAAGTATACATTTTATGCTTTATGGCCTTAGGTTTAAGTGCAGCCCAAGCGCAAATAAACCCACGTCCCAATCGTCCGGGTGGCCCTCCGCCCCATTCGAGAGATTTTAGAGGCGAACGCCCACCAGCACCAAGAAATCAGGAAGAACGCATGGAGCGTTTAGAAAGTGCGAAAATTGCTTTTCTCACACAACGCATAGATTTGAGTAGCCGTGAAGCAGAAAAGTTTTGGCCGGTGTATAACCAATATCAAAATGAACTAAAGGCTTTAATGCAACAACGTAAAGGCGATATGCAAAAACAAGATCAGCTTTCTGCAAATGATCAAATTGATAGGCAATTAGATATGGAGAGCAAAGTACTCGAGCTGAAAAAACGCTATACCCGTGAATTTGGCAAGGTTTTGTCTCCCGAAAAAATTGTAAGCCTATTTCAGGCAGAACGGGATTTTAAAAATGAATTGATAAAAGAGCTCAGAGAACGCAAACAATAAGTGGTTAATAATTTGTTTCGAGGGCCTTCAGAGAAATCTGGAGGCCTTTTTTGTATGTTTGCATATGCTTAGCACCAAACAGCTTTTTTTATTAAACACCGCACAAACTTCTACAAGTCCAAAACTTTTAGAAATTGAGAGGGCTGAGGGTTTATATTTATATAGCCCCGATGGAAAACGTTACCTCGATTTTGTATCAGGTTTTGCGGTGAGCAATTTGGGACATCGTCACCCAAAGGTGGTAGAAGCCATAAAAAAGCAAGT
>JBIIBV010000017.1:0-27566 GCA_044239195.1 Sphingobacteriaceae bacterium
AATATCAAGGGTTTGTACTTCTGCTACAAAGGCGGCTACCACTTGGCGGCACAGTTCGGCATCTTTTAAAATAGGTGTAATATCTTTAAAAACAATACCGGGTTTTGGGAAATCTACAATATCGCGAATGGCGTGTTTTAATGCTGTTTCAATCATTTACAAATAAAATATGGAGCTAGTTTACGCAAAATTTCGTCAGTAAAAAGCGGAATATTTTTTAAATCTGACAAGTTTGCATAAGCTCCATGTTGTTTTCTGTATTGAATGAGTGCATTTATTTGTTTGTAACTTAGGTATGGATGGCGTTTAAGTTCTTCAAAAGAAGCAGTATTGATGTCAATTTTTCTAATTGCAGTTGAATTTAAGAATAGCTGAGGCAACCATTGAGCAAAATGTGCGGAATCTACCCCATATACTTCTTTAAGTTGTTCGAGCGCATAAAAGCCACCCAAACGCTCACGGTACTTGAGTATGCGGCTGGCAAAGGCCGGGCCTATACCGCTCACTTGGTCTAGGGCCAAAGAATCGGCCGTATTTAATTCGATACGCACTTTGGAGGTTTTAGTGGGCGTATTTTTTTGTTCGAATTGCGGGGGAGCAATTTGGATGTAGGGTTCTAATTTAGCATAGGTTTCGGGCGATATGACGTACATTTTTTGCACATCTTCTTTCTTATAAAAATGCCCTCCCTTTGCTTCAAAGCGTTTAATTACCGCTATTTGTTTCTCACTCAAGCCTAGTTGTTTCCATCGCTCCGCTGGTAGTCCATTGGGATCGAAATGGGTATAGGTGGCACGCCCTTGCTTGAGTTCTACTTCCCTATAACTGTAAACCTTATCGGGCGCCAAATTACGCTCAAATTCGGCTATTTCTTTCTTGGCTTTCTCTACATCGAACGTATCGGGTGTTTGGTTTAAAAATACAGGAATTAACCAAACAAAAACTAATAGTATAAGCAGTACCAGTACGCCATTGAGCTCTTTTTGGCTAAAATTAAAATACTGACGGAGGGATTTCAGAAACATTAATGAATTTTTTAGTGAATAAACCTGAAATTTTTGTGAAATTTGATTCCCCTACAAAACGAATGGACGAAATCAAAATTATAAGCACCGAAGAATTTGCCAAGGCAACCAAACTAGACAAATTGGGCATGCCGGGCTTGGCTTCGCTATTTATGGAATTGATGAAGATTAACGAGGTGAACGAAACCTTTAACAAAATCAAACACCTAAAAGGCATTCCGTTTATTGATAAATTACTCGAAATTTTAGGGGTTACCGTAGAATTTGATGAAGAGGATTTAAAAAACCTACCAAAAGATGGCGCCTTTTTAGCCATTGCCAACCACCCTTATGGCGGTATTGAGGGTTTGGTATTAATTAAACTCACCTTATTGGTAAACCCAGAGAGCAAACAACTCTCTAACTTTTTACTCAAAAAGGTGCCCAATCTTAGCGATTTATTAATTGCTGTAAACCCCTTCGAAACCATAGATAACCCGGCCAGCATTAGCGGTATAAAAACTGCACTAGGCTTGTTAAAAGAAGGGGTTCCTATTAGTGTATTTCCGGCAGGCGAAGTATCTACTTATAAATTGAGTAGCCAAAGCATTACAGACCGCCAATGGCACCCTGTAGTAGCTAAGCTGGCCATTAAAGCCAAGGTACCCGTAGTACCCATATATTTCCATGGTAATAACAGCTTACTATTTAATTTATTGAGCTTTATACACCCCATGTTGCGTACGGCTAAACTGCCCTCAGAAATGTTTAACAAGCAGGGCCACGTACTTAAACTACGCATAGGCAAACCTATAAAAATAGAAGAAACCCCATACGCCAACAACCCTACCAAACTACTCGATTATTTACGAGCACGTACCTATGCTTTGGGCGCCGGTTTAGAAGAACATAAAAAACTATTTTCGGCCAAAAGTTTGTTTAAAATTGAGAAAAAACCGCATGAGATTGTTGCAGAATTACCTTCAGAACTATTAGAAAAAGATATTGAACGCATACAGGAGTTTAAAACCTGGACCGAGAAAAACTACGAAGTATACATCGCTCCAAGCACTAAAATTCCGAATATTTTAAAAGAAATTGGGCGTTTACGTGAAATTACCTTCCGCGAAGTGGGTGAAGGAACCAATAAAAACACCGATTTGGATGCCTACGATATTTATTACCACCACTTATTTATTTGGGACAAAGAGGCTAAAAAATTAGTGGGTGCCTACCGCATTGGTAAAGGAAACGATATTTATTACAGCTACGGCAAAAAAGGCTTCTACACAGCCGAAATATTTAAAGTAGACGATGGTTTTGCGCCCATCTTAAAAAAGAGTTTAGAATTGGGCCGTTCGTGGATACGTAAAGAATACCAACAAAAGCCCCTACCCCTATTTTTGCTCTGGAAAGGCATTTTAAAGTTTATTGCCGACAACTCGGAACACGTTAGATACCTGATTGGGCCAGTGAGTATAAGCAATAGCTTTTCTAAAATATCTAAAACCTTAATGGTTGATTACATTCTTAAAAACCATTACGATGAGGATTTGGCCCAATACATTAAGCCACGCAAGAAGTTTAAGTTTGAATTGGATAAAGAGGAAATGGCGCTCTTGGTAGATTCGAGAGAGAGCTTAAAAGATTTAGATCAATTGATTTCAGACATTGAACAATCGAACATGAAAATTCCGGTGCTCTTGCGCCAATACTTGGGCTTAAATGGCAAAATTATTTGTTTCAATATCGATCCGAAATTCTCCGATAGTTTAGATGGTTTCCTGATTGTAGATATGGAAAACATCCCGCTCGATAAAATCGAAAAACTCCAGTAATAAAAAAGCCTCCCGAAATTCGGGAGGCTTTACATGTATAAATAACCAATCAATCGTATTAGTTTGCCATTACTTTACCAGGAGTGGTATAGTTTAAAGTACTTGGATCATACATAGCCCAACCTGCAGACCAATCTGTAGCTCCGAAAGCGCCTCTGAAAGTAACCGTTTTATCAAAAAACGTGTCACCTGTAAATTTAGCATCGCTAAACAATGCACCACTTGCTGCTGCACTTGCAGCAACTACGGTAAAGTTTGGTGTAGCTACACCTGTTGCTACAAACTCTGCTCCGAAAGCAAAACCTGAAGTTAATAATGCACTAACAGTAGTAGTTACAAAGGTATTATCAGTAGTTAAACCAGTCGCAAATACTGCTTTACTAACAGCATCTTTACCTTTAATTTGTCCATTATTTGGTGCAGTCCCTGCATCATATTTGGTATTGCAACCATAAATTAAGTTGTTTTTAATAACCAATGAACCTGCAGTATAGTTATCAGAAGATTTGTTTCCAGAAGCAGGAAGGTTATCATCAATATAAATACCTTCAGTATAGTTACCCAAAACTGAATTAAACAAACTCATGGCTGAATTACGACGAATTTGAACAGCATGTTGGTAGTTGCCACTATTATTACTTGAAGATAAAGAAGATGATAGTGGACCAACAATAGTCACGTTAGAAAATATTGCGCTAGTTTTAGGGCCATTGGTTGTACCTGTTGCATCGTTATCCGATTCAAAACCATTAGATCCAGAAACGTCGGCAATTTCTTTAACACGTTGCGCTAAAGCAAATTGTACTTTACCTGAGTAGCCAAAATCGGTATCAAAATCATCATCCCAAGTACCAATAGCTAATAAGTATTTAGCATTTACAGTACCACCAAACCATTCGAAAGCATCATCGCCAGCACGGTAAACTTGGATATACTCTAAAGTAGTACCAGAACCAACACCACCCAAAGTTAAAGAGTTAATTTCGTTATTAGTTACAAAAGGTACACCAGCATACTCTATACGTACATATTTCATAGTACCTGAGTTATCGGCAGCATCTGTACCACCATAGGTAGTATATGTTGCAGCAGAACCACCAGCAGTTGGCAATAAACCACCTTCAATAACTACTGTTCCACCTGTTGGGTTAACTGGAGCTTTACCTAAAATGATAATTCCGCCCCAATCACCATGACTACGAGAACCAGCAGGAAAATTAGAAGTAAATACAATGGGATTAGTTGCTGTACCAATAGCACTGATTTTAGCACCACGAGTAATTATTAAAGAACCTTTAGTGATTTTATCACCTTTAATGATAGTACCTGGCTGAATGGTTAAGGTTGCGTTGTTGGTAACATACACGAAGCCTTTTAATAAATAAATTTTGTCTGAAGTCCAGGTGGTGTTTGCAGAAATATCTCCACTAACTTCAACAACATTACTTGTTGGGGTAGCAATGGGATCTTCTGTTTTACTTTTTTTACAAGCCGCAACAAAAGCAAGTGCTACGATTGAAAATAGGATAATGGTTTTTTTCATGATTTTAAGTTTATAATTTTTTTTATAAAGATGAATGATTAATGTAATGCGTGTTTTAACCAATTGTTATGAAATTGTTAAACCCATCAACCTAAAATGAATAATTAAACGATAAAGACACATTGGTACCAAATTTGGTTTTAGAAATTTCATCGTCAACAAATTGGGTGTATTTTTTATTGTTATTGCGGTCGAAATAAAATACATTCTGTTGGTTAAATATATCACCCACATTCAATTTAAACTCTCCTTTGGTTTTAAAGGTTTTTACACCAATCTGGAAATCTAACACATCGCGGGGGTCTTCCCAAACGTTTGGAAATGTAGTACCACCAACCCGGAAAATACGGCGACCAACTCGGTTGTATAATAGATTAAAATTGAGTTTATTGTTTAAGGTACTGTGTTGCAAGCCGGCGTTAACTACATAAGGCGATTGTCCAATTAATGGACGCCCGGCACTCAATGGATTCAAATCTCCAGCAAAATTCACTTCAGAGTGGATGATAGATACATTGGTGTAAAATGTAGTGCGTTCAAAAAATGCTCTATCGGATAAGAACTTTAAATTTTTTCTGAATTCAAGTTCAAATCCATAGGTGGTTGCTTTTGCGGCATTGCTATACGAAATATCTGGAGTAGAGTTTACATCGTAAAAAGTAGCTTCGATCGCGTTGGTAAATTTTTTGTAAAATGCCGAGATCGAAAATATTTGTCCAGCAGCCGGATAGGTCTCAAAGCGTAAATCGGCATTTAAAATTTGGGTGCGTTTTAAATTTGGATTTCCTTTTTGTACCGCTGATTGTTCGTAATCGAAATAGGCAAATGGCGCCAATTCTCTAAACTCGGGGCGGGCAACAGTTTGATAAACCGAAGCTCTTATATTACTTTTTTCGGTTAAGCCCAAAGTAAGGTTTAGCGATGGGAGAAGATCCAATTGATTGCGTTTCACCTTTGGTTCAAGGGGGTCAAATGTTTCGAGTGCTAGGTTAAATTGCTCAGCACGTAAGCCCCAAACCACACGCAATTTTTCAGCCAATTGATTATCGAGCATAAAGTAACCAGCATTTACCATCGAATTAGAGGTATAACGATCGGCGCTATTGCCAATTTCGTCTAACTTGTATATTCCTTGATTGATTAAATCGTTTCCAAAAACGGTACCCAATGAACGCTGACGTATCGCATTGGCGTTGGGGTCAAAGGGATTCAATACTAATCCAATGAAACGTACATCAAAATTACGGTTACGGTAAATGGAGCTAAAGCCCGTTTTTAAACTTCCCTTATTGGCTTTTTTAGATAAGGGTAAACTTAAGCTTACTTCGCCGTTGAAAATATCTTCGGTTAAATTGGAGAATAAACGACTATTGGTTCTATCCAGAGAGGTAATATTAGCCGAATAATTTACATTCGGGTTGTTAATATCTGCTTGGTTTTTGATATAACTAATTTTACGTTGATCGGGTTGGTTATTCAGTACGTTGCTGTAACCCAATGTCCATTTTAATTTGGTTTTCGATTCGCCGAATTTATGTTCCCCTTCTAAAGATGATTTAAGTAAGGTTTTTTGAATGAAATCAAATGCAAAAAACTTGGTTGCATTGGATTGGCCGTAATTTAAACCCGAACGACTTAGATATTGATCGTCTTGAATGCGGTTGAATATGTTTTTTAAGGTGATTTTATTGTTGCCAAATAAATAAGAAAAATTGGCTAACCCGCCCACCGTGGTGGAAAATTTATAGGTTTGATCTTTAAAATCAAATTCACCAGCTAAATTTCTAGAAATTTCTGGGTTTACGTTTTGTGCATTTCGGTACGAAAGGGAAATAATGGCACCTAAACGGTTACCGCTTTTTTCATAATCTTTTACTCTACCTACCGTAAATTGGTAATTTTGACCTAAAAAAGCAGTAGAATTAACTACAGCATAATCGTTATTCAGCGAACGAATGGCAGCAATATTTTGGCTCGTAGCAAGGCCGTTATAAACACTACTTGTGCTCGGAAAATTTAAGGGTAAATTTCTGGTAGTGTTAAAGCCTAAATAATCGGCAGCTGTTTTTTCATTACCCTTAAAATCTTTAAATGTAGATTGTGAATTGTAGCTGTAACCCACTCCATAGTTTAAGAAATTCTGATCAGGAATATCTTTAGTTAAGATCTGAACGGCTCCACCGGCAAAATCTCCAGACATATCTGGCGTAGCGGTTTTGCTAATCACAATATTATCAATCATGTTTGATGGGACAATATCGAAAGAGAAAGCTTTACGGTTTGGCTCTGAACTTGGTAAGGCACCATTATCCAATGTTGCCGAATTGTATCGATCGCTCAAACCACGTACAATTACAAATTTGTTATCTTGAATGGTAGCACCGCTCACCCGTTTTAACACATCGGCCGTATTTTTATCGGGCGATTTTTTAATAGATTCGGCAGAAACACCATCAGATATACGTGAACTATTTTTTTGCTGAGCGTATAAGGTATTGGTACTTTCTTGCTTCGCTGAAGCTGTAATGACTACCTCTTTTAGATTTTGTGTAAGGGCTTCATCCATTACAATATCTAGGGTGGTTGTTTTACCACTTGCTACCTCAATATCTGTAATTTGCTTAGATTGGTAACCTATATAAGAAAAAAGTAAGGTGTATTTTCCTGGCTTAAGTCCGGCTAAAACATATTGGCCATTTACGTTTGTAGAAACCCCGGAAGTTGTTCCAGCAATTTTAACCGATAAGCCAATGAGCGTTTCGCCAGTTTTTTTGTCGGTAATTTTTCCGAAAATTTTACCAGATTCTTGCGCTTTAACTTGAATTGCAGTTGCTATCATCACGATAGCTAGCATACATACACTTTTAAATAATTTTAATTTCACTTTGCTTTAATTTAGTTGATGCAAACCTACCTGCATAGTGTTAGCCAGGAGTTAGCTTAATGTTAAGGAAAAGTTAAGAGCGGCAAAACTTATCCACATTTTATACGTAGCGGGAGTACCTAAACATGGGAATAAAGCGTTATATTTGAGTATAACACATAAAAAATATCAACAATGAAAAATCCAGAGACAAAAATTACCAAGAAAACCCCCAAGCAAGATTTATTCGAAAAACTATCGAGCAAATTACATCAAGCCATAAAAAGTTTAGGTGTAGACTCTGTTTTACTGAGCAAAAAAATCGAAAAATCAGCGAAAAAATTAGTTAAGAGTGTGTTGAAGAAAAAAGCAGTAACAGCAAAAAAAGTAAACAAGCCACTTGTTTCAACTGTAGCCATTAAAAAACCAATCCAAGCAAAACCACTAAAAACTACTACACCTGTAACTAGGGTCAAACCTAAAACAAGTACCGCTACAAAAGTTGTTAGAGCTAGCAAGACCAAGAAATCCTCTTAATTCATTTTTTACTTCCAATTCCATAAACTTCATATTCAGTTAACATAGTTTTTTTTAGAATTGTAGGACTCCTGAGAAAAAATTGAGCTTGATGTTGTATGAACTCTAAAAAAATACCATTCTTAAACAGAGAAATAAGCTGGCTATATTTTAACGATAGGGTGCTGCAAGAAGCGGCGGATAAAAGCGTGCCTTTACTTGAGCGGTTACGTTTTTTAGCCATTTTTTCCTCCAACTTAGACGAATTTTATAGAGTACGTATTGCCATACTTAATAGGCTAGCACGCACCAATAATAAATTTAACGATGTATTGGGCTACAACCCGAAAAAGCTATTGAACCAAATTAGGTCTATTGTAGTAACGCAAGAAAAAAAGTTTAATTCACTGTTTGAAACACAGTTGGTAAAACAACTAGCCGAAAACAAAATCTTTATCCTAAACGAACATCAATTAAATGTAAGTCGGGGAGAATTTGTTCGAAATCACTTTAATGAGCAAATACTCTCTACACTTGTTCCCATCATTTTAACAGACGAATTACCTTTCCCGGAATTAAAAGATAGGTACGAATATTTTTTCATTAAGCTCACGAAAAAATCACGAAAATCAAAAGTGAAATATGCACTTATTGAGCTCCCAAAGAATCTTAAACGTTTTTTAGTATTGCCACAAACCAACCAATTGCAATTTGTAATTCTTGTTGATGATATTATTCGCTACTGCTTAAAAGACATCTTTTATACCCTCGATTACGATACCATTGAGGCCTATACCATACAATTAACCCGCGATGCCGAACTCGACTTATCGCACGATGTGAGTGATAAGTTTATAGATGTATTAACCAAAAGTTTGCAAAAACGCCGCTATGGTAAACCCATGCGTTTATTGTATGACCGTGAAATGCCCGCAGAAATGCGTGCTTTCTTGGTATCAAAACTGCATGTAAGTAACGATAGTTTAATACCCGGAAATCGGTATCATAATTTTAAAGACTTTATCAACTTCCCTAATGTGGGAAACCCGGCTTTAGAATATGAAAAACAACTTCCCTTAAAAATTTCGGAACTAGATTTAGGGACCAGTATTTTAAACCAAATTGCCGAAAAAGACTATTTAGTAAACCTGCCCTACCAATCGTTCGATTACATTATACATTTTTTACGTGAGGCAGCCATAGACCCCAAAGTAAAAGAGATAAAAATTACGCTCTACCGCCTGGCAGAAAACTCAAGCATTATTAATGCACTCATAAATGCCGCAAAAAATGGCAAAAAAGTGCACTGCTTTTTAGAGTTAAAGGCCCGTTTTGATGAAGAAGCCAATATTTATTGGACCGATAAGCTAAGAGACGGAGGTGTACATGTAGATTTTGGCATTTGGGATTTTAAAGTACACTCTAAAATTTGCTTAGTTACCCGATTAGAAAAACGAAAAAAAGTATACTACGCAAACCTTTCTACCGGTAACTTTAACGAAAAAACCGCGAAATTATACTGCGACCATAGCTTATTTACGGCAAACCAACTTATAACCAACGAAGTTCAACGTGTATTTAGTGGCTTGCTGAAAAAAACATTTTACAAAGACTACAAACAGCTCATCGTATCGCCGCTGGAAAGTAGAAAAAAACTCTTTCAGCTAATTGATTCGGAAATAACACATGCCAAAAAAGGTAAAATGGCTTATATTATTCTTAAAATGAATAGCCTTACCGATCCTAAAATAATTGAAAAACTATACCAAGCCAGCCAAGCAGGCGTTAAAATTGAATTGATTATTAGAGGCATGTGCTCTTTACTACCAAGCATAAAAGGTTATAGCGAAAATATCAACATCATAAGTATAATAGATAGATACCTTGAACACGCTCGTGTTTGGATATTTGGTAACAAAGGAGACGAAAAAATATACCTCAGTTCTGCCGATTTAATGACCCGTAATTTAGACCATAGACTAGAAGTAGGTTTCCCTATTCTAGATCCATACATCAAACTACAAATACGAGATATCATTGATTTGCAATTAAGAGACAATACCAAAGCAAGGATCATTCAACCAAATGGCTTATCGCCACGTAAAAAGCCAAAGAAAAATAATATCTTTCGGGCACAAACCGATACCTATACCTATTTAAAAAATCTATAATTGAGATACGCCGCCATAGATATTGGCTCTAATGCCATACGATTATTAATTGCAGACATACTACCCAAAGGAAAGACCCACACCTTTAAAAAAAATACGCTTTTACGCATTCCACTACGCTTAGGCGAAGATGCCTTTATGCATCAACGCATTTCTGAAGAAAAAGCAGAGCAACTCATTAAAACCATTTTCTCCTTCGCCCTGCTTATGGATGTGTATCAGGTAGATGATTACATGGCTTGTGCAACATCGGCCATGCGTGAGGCCAAAAACGGACCAGAATTGGTTAAAAAAATCTTCAAAACCTGTAACATTAAAATTAACATTGTTGAAGGGCAAGAGGAAGCAAATATTATTTATGCTAGCCACATAGAACAAGTACTAGATCAAGATAAAAATTACTTATACATTGATGTTGGTGGAGGAAGTACCGAATTATCTGTTTTCTCGGCCACCAATTTAGTCGCATCTAAATCATTTGATATTGGCACCATTCGCATACTTGATAAAAAGGTGAAGCCCGAAAATTGGGTCCATGCAAAAGAATGGTTGAAAAAAATTACTGCAAACCACCCGAATTTAACAGCCATTGGCACCGGTGGAAACATCAACAAAATATACCGTTTGGCCAATTTGAAAGAGGGTGAAAGCCTATCAACCAAAAAATTTAGTCAGGTAAGCAAACAATTGCAAGCCCTAACCTTAGAGCAACGCATTGTTGAATTAGGCCTAAAGCCCGACCGTGCAGATGTTATTGTACCGGCCTGTGAAATTTATGCCAACTTGTTTAAATGGGGCAATGTAAAAGAAACCATTGTGCCAAGTGTGGGCTTGGTTGATGGAATTATTCAACTACTTATTGAGAAAAATTTAGGCAATTAATACCTAATACCTGCTTTTTTAAATAAGAAGTGGATGAGCCAAATCGGCCCAATTAATAAAAACTTCAAATCATCAAAAAACGAAGGCTTTTTACCTTCAATTTTATGACCAATAAATTGGCCAGCCCAAGCCGCAACAAAAATAATCAAACAGCTTTGCCACATAGCTGGGCCTCCTATTTGCTCCCATTTTTCTAGGGCAATAATTCCACCCGAAAAAACAAACATAAGCAACAGCATCACATACGATAATACCGGAGATAAGCGGTAGTAGTAATAAATAGAAAAGGCAATAAAAAACGAAGCCCAATTTATATAGCCTTGGTACTGGCCTAAAAAACCCAATGTTGGGAACGGAATTGACCAAATGAGTCCAAAAAGACTGAATACTATAGCGGGCACACAAATCCAATGAATGGTTTTGTTGGTGTGGTTTTGGTGGCTTTCTGCATATTTTTCAAAATACACATCTACCGGGCGAAGGGGTTGTTTTGTAGCCATATTTAATTATTTAGCAAAAGCAACCGAACGTGTTTCACGAATAACGGTTACTTTAATTTGTCCAGGATACGTCATTTCAGTTTGAATACGGTTCGAAATATCGGCGGCCAATACTTCTGCCTCGGCATCGGTAACACGTTCGCTTTCTACTACAACCCGTAATTCTCTACCGGCTTGTATCGCAAAGGTTTTTTCTACACCAGGATACGATAAAGCCAAAGATTCTAGTTCTTTTAAACGCTTAATGTAGCTTTCCACTACCTCACGGCGGGCACCCGGACGGGCACCAGAAATGGCATCACAAGCCTGAATAATGGGTGAAATCATCGAAGTCATTTCTACCTCGTCGTGGTGAGCACCAATGGCGTTACACACTTCCGGATGTTCTTTATACTTCTCAGCTAATTGCATGCCTAAAAGTGCGTGTGGCAATTCGGGGTTATCATCGGGCACTTTACCAATATCGTGGAGCAAGCCCGCACGTTTAGCTAATTTTACGTTTAAGCCCAATTCGGCAGCCATGGTGGCACAAAAATTAGCTACCTCACGTGAGTGTTGCAGTAAGTTTTGTCCGTACGACGAACGGTAACGCATACGGCCAACCATCCGAATTAATTCAGGGTGTAAACCATGAATACCCAAATCGATTACCGTACGTTCTCCAATCTCCACAATTTCGTCTTCAATTTGTTTTTTGGTTTTAGCCACCACTTCCTCAATACGAGCCGGGTGAATACGACCATCGGTTACCAAACGGTGTAAAGCCAAACGGGCAATTTCTCTACGTACCGGGTCAAAACCCGATAAAATGATTGCTTCAGGAGTATCGTCTACAATAATTTCGATACCCGTTGCGGCTTCAAGGGCTCTAATATTACGTCCTTCGCGGCCAATAACACGACCTTTCACCTCATCACTTTCGATATTGAAGATGGAAACCGTGTTTTCAATGGCGCTTTCGGTAGCGGTACGCTGAATGGTTTGAATAACCACCTTTTTAGCTTCTTTAGAGGCCGTTAGCTTGGCTTCATCCACAATGTCTTTAATTTGCATCATGGCTTGCGTACGGGCTTCTTCTTTCAGCGCTTCTACCATTTGGTTTTTAGCTTCCTCAGCCGATAAATTGGCTAAGGTTTCCAATTGGCTTACCTGTTGTGCTTTTACCAAATCAAGTTCTTCTTGCTTTTTACGAGTCAAATCCGTTTGCTTTTCAAAATTCTGACGGCTTTGATCTAAATCTTGCTCCTTACGGCTTAAATGCTCTAGCTTTTGGTTTAGCGATTGCTCTTTCTGTCGCAGGCTATTTTCCCGTTGGTTAGCTTGGTTGTTTTTTTCATTAATTTCTTGCTCGTGTTCCGATTTCATTTGTAAGAACTTCTCTTTAGCCTCTAATAATTTATTTTTTCGTAAGATTTCCGCATTTTCTTCGGCATCTCTCAAAATTTTCTTGGCTTTTGCCTGAGCGGCAACTTCTTCACTTTGGTAAAAACGTTTCAACATAAACCTGCCGGTACCTAGGCCCAACAGTAAACTTCCTACCACATATGCTATTATTTCCATTTCGTTTATAAATAAAAAACCGTTAACAATTCTTAAGTGCAGGCATGTCTAGTTGTTGCTTGCTCGAAGCAACAAAAAGCTAGCTAGTGAAACCTAAAAACCCTAACGGCTTATATAAAACTCAATGTTAAAAAAACGTATTACTTCGTTGCGAAGAATTCCGTAAGCAATTGATCGAGCTGAAAAACCTTTTCAGCCACTTCATTATCGGTAGTTCCTGCTTTGCTCTCGGCCTTTAATGTAGCCGTGGCAAAATGCAGTACACTCATCGATAACAGATCTTGTTTATCACGA
Source organism: Sphingobacteriaceae bacterium (assembly GCA_044239195.1). Lineage (GTDB taxonomy): Bacteria > Bacteroidota > Bacteroidia > Sphingobacteriales > Sphingobacteriaceae > JAIPAN01. Next base: position 13,172 of record JBIIBV010000017.1, read on the forward strand.
ACCGAATAGGCATCCTGATATTCTTTGATCCTGTCGTTGATCAATTTTGCTGCCCTACGTATCACTTCCTCCTCTTCCTGATTCACCTTTAAAGGGTAAATCCGGTCAGCAATATTTATTTTTATGGAGATTTCTCCCATCTTGAGCTTGTTTCACTTCGTATTACTTCTTCAGCAATACAATACACTTATCTATTTCGCGTACAAATTCGCTAATTTTTTGCTTGATGTCAAGACTTTTTTCACTATCGCCTTCTAATGAGCGTGCTAACTTTAAAGCTCGTACCCGTTCTTCGAGCTCTATAGTGAGTTTTTTGCTTGTTTCAACAGCCACTTCGAGGCTTTGATTTTCTAAGCGTAACGTATCATTTTCTTCTTGCAAGGCAGCACACAACTCTACTAATCGAGCTGTTTTATCTAAAACTTGTGTTAATTGATTGGCTACTCTTGACATAAATTTTCTAAAATAGATTAAGTGCGAACTGTTGCACCCACTTCTTTCTCTAAATTTAAGATTAATTTCTGCATAATTGCATCAATCTGCTTGTCATTCAATGTTTTCTCCTCGTCTTGTAACACAAAACTCAAGGCGTATGATTTTTTATCGGCTGGCAATTTATCGCCTTGGTACACATCAAAAACACTCACTTCTTTTAACAAGCTGCGTTCAGTTTTTAGGCTGATGTTTTTCAAGGTCTCAAAACTCACATTCCGATCAATCAGCAAAGATAAATCTCGTTTAACCGCCGGAAACTTAGCCACCTCCTGATACGTAATTTTATGATTTTTAAGCGATTTTAAGACTGCATCCCAATCAATTTCGGCATAAAATACCTCCGAACTCACATCGAGTTGTTTCAAGTACTGGGCCGATACGGCACCAAAATCAACCAACGATTTTTCGCCACGACCATACGACAAGCCATACGCCAAGGTTGTTAATTCGCTTTCTTTAGTTTGTAAATTCTGAATTCCTAATTTCGCGAACAAAGTATCTACCACGGCTTTAATGTGGTAAAAAGAAGATTCTTTTGCTGCTTGGTTCCAGCCCGCTAATTGACTTTTACCGGTAATAAAAATAGCCAAACGTTGCTGTTCTTGGTAGCCACCTTCTTTTTTCAAGAAATAGGTTTTGCCAAATTCGTAACATTTCAAATCGGCATTTTTACGATTTTGATTGTATACAATGGTCTCTAATCCCGAAAACAAAAGGGTTTGGCGCATGGTATTTAAATCGCTGCTCAGCGGATTTAAAAGCGTTACGGCTCTATCTGCATCCAAGGTATACTTTCCGCTCGTTAGAGAGTTCGATAAGCACTCGAAATAGCCATTGGCACTTAACCAATCTGCCACTTGGTGTTGCACCGCTTCTCTATCGGGTTTAGCCGAATAATTTAGCGAAGCCCGTACTTGGTTCGGAATTTCTACTTGGTTATAGCCAACCATGCGTAAAATTTCTTCAATAATATCTACCTCACGGGTTACATCTACACGATAAGCGGGCACCTTTAAGTTTAAACCCTCGGCCGTTTCGGCTACAATTTCTATTTGCAAGCCACTAATAATGGCTTTTACTGTTGCTGGCTCAATGGTTTTACCAATTAATCGGTTTACATGTTGGTAGCTAACAGCTACCTCGAATGGTTTAATTGGGGTTGGATAATAATCGGCAATAGGCGATGAAATTTGTCCACCGGCTACTTCTTGAATCAATAGGGCAGCTCTTTTTAAGGCAAAAACAGTTATTTCAGGGTCGGTACCACGCTCAAAACGGAACGAAGCATCTGTTTTTAAACCGAAACGCTTGCTGCTTTTACGCACACTCACCGAGTTAAAATAGGCACTCTCTAAGAAAATGGTGGTAGTTTCGGCACTTACACCCGAACCCAGTCCGCCAAATACACCAGCCAAACACAAAGGCCCTTTGGTATCGCAAATCATTAAATCTTGAGCCGAAAGCTTGCGTTCTACAGCATCTAGCGTGACAAAAGGCGTATTTTCAGCACAAGTTTTTACCACTATTTTGCCGCCAGCAATCTTAGCCGCATCAAAAGCGTGCAAAGGCTGACCCAATTCGTGTAAAACGTAATTGGTTACATCTACCACATTATTTATGGGGCGCACTCCAATGGTATTCAATTTATTTTTTAACCAACTAGGCGATTCTTGCACACGTATTCCACTAATTGTTAGCGATGAATAACGTGGGCAAGCTTCAGTTGCTAGTACTTCTACCGGAATCACAAGAGATTCATTATCAACTTTAAAAGCCGATACATCTGGCAAAATAACTTTTGAATTGAAAAAAGCAGCCAAATCTCTAGCTACACCTACATGCGAAGCAGCATCTGCTCGGTTGGGTGTTAGCCCAATTTCGAACAAATAATCGTCTTCTAAGTTGAAGTATGTTTTTGCTAAGGTGCCTACTTTTACGTCTTCTGGCAGCACCAAAATACCTTCGTGCGACGTGCCTAAGCCAATTTCATCTTCGGCACAAATCATACCTTGCGATACTTCGCCACGAATTTTAGAATCTTTAATTTTAAACGGTTCGCCTGCTGTTGGGTATACCATGGTGCCATCTACCGCAACAACCACCTTTTGTCCGGCGGCTACATTGGCCGCTCCACATACAATTTGCAGAGCTTCACCTTTGCCCACATCTACCGTGGTTATTTTCAACCGATCGGCATTGGGGTGTTGCACACAGGTAAGCACCTGACCTATAAACAAACCTTCTAAACCACCAGGAACAGATTGAACTTTTTCTACACTCTCTACTTCTAAACCAATATCGGTTAAAATAAGCGACAGTTCATCGGGTGTTTTATCGGTAGCTATATGGTGTTTAAGCCAAGAATACGAAATCTTCATAGGTGTGCAAGCGGGTAAAAAGCAAAGATATAAAAATTGCGCTGCAGCAGGATAGCAAATTAAAGCAAACCTTCGTCGGCAAAGCTAAAATATGCCCGATTGGCAAAAATGAGGTGATCTAAAATGCTCAAATCGAGCAAACGAGCTGCCGAAATGAGCTTCTGGGTGAGATCTTTATCAGCTTGGCTAGGTGCTGCATTACCCGAGGGATGGTTGTGTGCCAAAATAAGCGATGCGGCATGATGCGAAATGGCCGTTTGAAAAATAATTTTTGGATCGGCAATGGTACCGGCCTGGCCCCCTTTGCTAATGAGGTGTTTAGAAAGCACTGTATTGGCTCTATTGAGCAAAATAATCCAAAATTCTTCGTGATTTAAATCGGCAAAATACGGCCCCAATATGGAAAAAGCATCTTTACTATGTCCAATTTTGGACTTTTGTTCCTCTGCCTCCTCTTTTCGCCTACGCCCCAATTCTAAGGCGGCTATAATGCTAATGGCTTTGGCTTCGCCGATGCCTTTAAAGGCCGATAATTCTTGTACCGATAATTTTGCTAAGTGATTGAGGTTGTTAGATTGGGCACTCAATATTCGTTTGCTTAACTCTACAGCAGTTTCGTTTTTATTACCCGAACCAATTAAAATGGCAATTAATTCGGCATCGGTAAGACTTCTCCGCCCCTGCAGCATGAGTTTTTCTCTGGGCCGATCTTCTTCGTTCCACTGCTTTATAGAAATATTTTGCGATTCGTAAGGCAAACCCATGCCAACCAAAACGCCTTAAAACAAAAAAGAGTATTGACTTTGGTCAATACTCTTTTTAAATGCGGTATAAGAAAACTTATTTAAGTGCGTTAACGTATTTAGTCAATTTAGACTTGTTGTTAGCAGCTTTGTTTTTGTGAATTACATTTTTCTTAGCCAAACGATCAAGCATAGAAATTACTTTCGTCAAAAGTGGGCTTGCCGCTTTTTTTGACGTGGTTTCACGTAATTTTTTGATCGCATTTCTAGTGGTTTTAGCTTGATAGCGATTACGCAAACGCTTTGCTGCGTTAGCTCTGATTCTTTTGATGGACGATTTATGATTTGCCATTTATATACGTTTAGCTGTTCTTTTTTAAGGACTGCAAATATAGCGTGCTACTTTCAAAAATACAAACCGATTGAAAAATTATTCAAATTAAATTAACATGAAGACCCTAAAACGTACTCTTTACGTAGTTTTTTTATTCCTGATAGTAGAAATTTGTGGCTCTTGGGGCTTTTTTGCACACCAAAAAATTAATCGCTTGGCAGTATTTACGCTACCAAAAGGCTTAATTGGCTTTTATAAAAAACAAATAGATTACCTCAGCGAACATGCCGTTGACCCCGACAAACGCCGGTACGCCGATTCATTAGAAGCGCCACGACATTATTTAGATGCCGACCATTACGGTCTCAACCCCTTTGATACCATACCCAAAAAATGGGCAGATGCCGTTGCCAAATTTGGCAAAGATAGTTTGGAAGCCTATGGCATGGTGCCTTGGGTTATTGAACGCAATTATTACGCCTTGGTAAAGGCTTTTAAAGAACGGGATTCTTTAAAAATATTGCATTATTCGGCCGATTTGGGCCATTATGTGGGCGATGCCCACGTACCCCTACACACCACCGAAAATTACAACGGACAGCAAAGTGGTCAGGTTGGTATTCATGGTTTTTGGGAAAGCAGGTTACCGGAATTATTCTCTACCGAATACGATTTTATTGTGGGCAAGGCCCAATACATTGAACATCCGCTGAACAAAGCTTGGGAAATTGTACAAACCGCAAACAGTTATAAAGATTCTGTTTTGCTTATTGAAGCTCGACTAAACCGAGAATTCCCCAAAGACCGTAAATATGGCTTCAGCCAACGCAATGGTAAGGTGGAGCGTAATTACTCGGAAGCTTATGCCCGAGCGTATCACGAGGCTTTAAAAGGCATGGTAGAGCGACAAATGCGTTCCTCCATTCTAGATGTTGGCAGTTTTTGGTATTCGGCTTGGGTTGATGCTGGGCAACCTACCCTTAAAAATTTAGTGAAACTAGAACCTACAGAGGAGGAGAAAAAACGTACGCAAAAAGAGGAAACAGAATTTAAGAAAGGGACCATGAAAGGCCGAGGGGAATAAATTTACTTTTTAGCAGGTTTTAAAGTCGCGTAAATGGCTGGCAGTACCGAAACAACAATTATGGACAATACAACCAAACTGAAATTTTGTTTCACAAAAGGCAAATTGCCAAAGAAATAACCAAGAGCCAAAAAGCTGATTATCCAACATAAACCACCTACTACATTGTAAAGTGTGTACTTTCCAATAGGCATATGCCCCACCCCGGCAACAAAAGGCGCCACCGTTCTAAAAATGGGTAAAAACCGACTAAAAATAACGGCTTTAGCACCATGTTTGGCAAAAAAGGCTTGTGTTTTTTCGTAGTATTCGAGTTTGAGAATTTTGTTATCGGCTTTAAATACTTTTTTACCAAAATAACTACCTAAATAATAGTTAAGCGTATTGCCAGAAATAGCTGCTATAGCCAAAATTAGGGCCATTAAAAGCAAGCTTAAACCAGTTTCGCCTTTGGCTAAAAGTGCACCGACTGCAAATAGTAAGGAATCGCCGGGTAAAAATGGCGTAATCACAAAACCCGTTTCCGAAAAAATAATGAGGAACAAGACCAAATAGGTCCACGTTTGATAGGTTTGAACAATAGACACTAAATGCTGGTCTATGTGCAAAATAAAATCAAGCAATTGCTGTAAAAGTTCCAAGGAAAAGCTAAAGGAAACGCTTAAGCGTAATTGTTTAACATTACTGGCATTACCAACATCAACACGTTTTCATTATCGTTGTTGGTTTGCGGTATTAATAAACCTGCACGGTTCGGGGTACTCATTTCTAGGGTTACTTCATCGCCTTCTAAATTACCCAACATTTCTATTAAGAATTTGGCATTAAAGCCAATTTCCATGTCCTCACCTTCGTATTGGCAACCTAAACGCTCATGTGCTTCGTTAGAGAAATCTACATCTTCTGAAGAAATGTTTAACTCACTTCCGTTTATTTTTAAACGAACTTGGTGGGTAGTTTTATTTGCAAAAATAACCACTCGGCGTAAGCTGTTTAAGAATTGGCTTCGGTCTAGGGTTAATTTATTTGGGTTGCTTTGAGGAATTACAGCTTCGTAATCTGGATAGCGCTCGTCAATTAAACGACAAATTAGGTTGATGTTTCCAAAACGGAAAAATGCGCTGGTGCTGTTGTACTCTAAGCTAACAGCCGAATCATCGGTTCCTAAAGATGCTTTTAAAAGAGTTAAGGCTTTTTTAGGCAAAATGAATGAAGCAGCGGCATCCGATTTGGTATCGTTTCGGCGGTAACGCACTAATTTATGCGCATCGGTTGCTACAAAAGTTATATTTTGAGGGCTTAGTTGGCAGTAAACACCCGTCATAGCCGGACGTAAATCGTCGTTGCTAACCGCAAAAATGGTTTTATTAATGGCTTCGGCCAATACTGAGGCCGGCATACTTACCGAAGAGGCATTTTCAACAGCTGGAATTCTTGGGAAATCTTCGCCATTTTCGCCGCTCAATTTGTATTTACCGTCGCCGGCACTAATTTCAATAGCGAAAGTTTGGGCATCTACACTAAATGCAACCGGTTGATCGGGAAGCGTTTTTAAAGTTTCTAATAAAATTTTAGACGGCACGGCCACTTTTCCATCTTCTTTTGACTCTACAGGCAAAGAAGTAGTCATGCTGGTTTGTAAATCGGTAGCCGAAATGGTTAAAGAACCGTCTTTAATTTCGAATAAAAAATTCTCTAAAATAGGCAATACTGTACTGCTGCTTGATGCACCATTTACGGCTTGCAATTGTTTTAATAGAGTGGAGGTAGAAACAATAAATCTCATACGCTTTAGCTAATTGAATTCAAAAATAGAAAATTTAAACGGTATACTTTCGTTTGCGGTACCAATGTTGAAAAAATCCGAATATTGCTAACATTAGCAAAGGTAAAACTACATTAATGAGCTGCCAAAAGGTTTTGTCAGCTTTTACCAATGCCTTATCTAACAACCTCATTTTTAACTCTTTTGATCGTAAATTTAGCAAATCGCCATCACCACTCATATAATCAACTGCATTTAACAAGAGTACTTTGTTGCCATATTGCTGCTGGGTATACCTATCGTATCCCAATGGGTACGGCGATCCATCGGATCCTACTTGGTTTTTAAATACATCTCCATCAGACAATACAAGCATTTGTGTGTGCTGAGATTGATCTAAACGATTACTAAAGTTTCCCAATTGAGCGGGTATAGGTCTGTTTTTAAAGTTCGATTTAAAAAGCCCCTCTAACAATACGGCTACTGGCTGCGGATCTGACCGAAACGTGGCCGGATCGGGCTCTTGCTCTACCAATTGCAGAGAAATAAGGTTCGGAACATCCATCAACTTGCTGTAAGGCGATGAACTCAATAAAACCGTTTTACGAAGCCCTGAAATAGCTAATGTATCTATGGTGCTGGCAAATTCGGATCGGATGCCTTCTAAATTTTTTACCAAAGGATGAGTACTTAGCGGCACAAATACCGGAAAAAACAACCAAGGCACTAGCTCAATTTGTCCCTGAATACCCATATTACCTACGTTTAAGGGAATTTGCGCACAATTCATATCGGCAATAAGCTGATAATTGATGCGCACGCCATAGGTGAATAACATATCATCTAGGTTGAGTTTTTTGGCAAAAGCCAATTGCTCTCCCGCACCTTTTAAACTATCTAATTCGGCATTTACCTGATCTATGGCCCAAATTACTTTTCCGCCATGCATTACGTATTGATCGAGTTTAAATTTTTCGGATTCCGTAAAGCTTGCATTGGGCTTTGGGATTACCAAAACGGCTAATTTTTGTAAACTGGAGGAAGAAATACTAGCTAAATCCACCCTCCCTACCTCATAAACCGATTGCAAAGAAATCATGGCATCACTCAATTGCACATCGCTCAATTCTTGATGCCCTTCGGTAAAACCTACCCGAGGTTTATCGCCCCTAGAAATTTTGCTGATGGCACTTACAAAAGCATATTCTAAATTTTGGATTGAATTATTAAGTGCTTCTTCGGGCGATTTGCCTTGTTGTGTTTGCAGAAATTTTACAGCTAGTTTTCGGCCTTCGTACTCTAGCACAGCTCCGGGAAAAATTGTTTTTTGACTCAGACCATCCTCCGTTTTTACACTCAGATTTGTTGGCTCTATGCCCATTGTATACAATTCATTTAGCAAATCTGTACTCGTATTTGCACCGGGATTAATAACCTCTACCCGAATACCAGCAGCTGAATACGCAGATAAATCGTTGGTTAAATCGAGGGCCGCGGTTTTTAGCTGAACAAAACCCGAAGGTAAATCGCCATCTAAATAAATAGTAATACGTAGTGGTTTTGGCAATGCATTTACCAATTCCCTGCTTTTTTCCGAAAGGGTAAATCGTTTATCTGCTGTAAAATCGAAACGAACATGCACAAAATTGGATATACTGAGTAGACTAATCACTGCGATTACGAAGGCACCCAGTTGAACTCTAGTAATGGCTTTTACCCTTACCGACCAATAGGCTAAGAATAAGAAAGTAGCAATAAACACTAAAAAATAAACCACATCTCGGGTATCCAAAACTCCTCTGCTCATAGCCTCGTAATGCGCCTGTATACCCATTTCTTGCACATAAGACTCGAAAGTTTGCAAAAAAGCTACTCCGCTCAGCAAATCGAAACCGATAAAAAAGAATAGTGAACCCAATACCGCTACTACCAAGGCGGTAACCTGACTTTTAGTTATACTCGAACTGAATACGCCAATAGCGGCAAAACTGGCGCTCAAGAACACCAAACCGATGTAAGAACCAATAACGGCACCGCCATCTATATTCCCTTTAGGTGCCCCTAATGCATATATCGAGTACACATACACCAAGGTTGGCAGTAAACTTAAACATACAATAGCTAGTATGGCCAAATATTTGGCAAGCACGATTTTTAGTGTAGAAATTGGTCTACTCAACAACAAATCGAGGGTACCTTCTTTGCGCTCTTCGGCAAGGCTGCGCATGCACACCGCCGGTATTAAAAGCAGAAATACATAGGGAGCTAAGGCGAAGAAATCGGCTAAGCTGGCATAGCCAGAATTTAGAATACTGTAATCTGGAAAAATCCACAGCACCGAACTGGTACACAGCAAAAATACACCCATAATGAGGTAGGCAATGGGAGAGCTAAAAAAACCAGCTAATTCTTTTCTAAAGAGTGCAAACACAGCGTTTTTATTTTTTTTCGAAATTAAGATTTATAACGGCATAAAAAAAGCCCCCCAAATTGGGAGGCTTTTCAATCCTAAAATTATTTACTTATTTACCTAAATGAAACTTGATACCAATGGTGGCTGGGTTGTAGTGATAGAAATTCAGATTATTAGGATATAAATCTTCCCCCAACATGCTAACGCCCATAAATGTCTCCTTCTCATCTCCAGTTTTTGTACTTCGAAAGTAAATGGAACCCAGGTTTAGCTCCAAACTTATTTTTTGAGAGGGGAAAAAGGCGAAACCCGGAATGAGGTTTACCCCCATGGTTTGGGTTTTCACATCCACGGCTACACCGTTATCAAGGGTAGTTTTTTCGGAGCCAATAGGTACCAATAACTGGCCATAAAATTTAACCCGATTGCCTATGGGCATGTAATAGCGTACGGAAGGGGCAATACTCAAACCCGAGGTTTTTTGATCATCAACTCCTGCCAATTGTTTCTTATAAGAAGCCAGACCTACTACCAAGCCAACCGCTAAATCGTCTTTAATAAAATAACTCACCGCTGGCTGAAAAAGTAGGGTATTGGTTTTAGGGCCTTCTACCCCTGCCACTTCTCCGGTATACGAGTCAAATCCAATATTAGCGCCAACCAACCATTTCCCCTTTTGGGTTGGGCTATTCATGGCCATCATTTCCGATTTAACCATGGGGCCTTTTGAAGGCATGGGCGCTGCTTTTTTGGTTTGTGCAAAGGCCATTGCCGTAAGCGAAAGTGTGCATACACTTAATAGGAATAATTTTTTCATAGTATGTGTTTTATGTTAAACAGATTAAACTTTCAACAAAAACGCATACTATTGGCAGATTATTGTGCGAACAAACTCTACAAGCTATGAAAACGATTTTTTAACTGGTGAGCTCCTGAAAAATTTGCTCTAAGCTTTTAGTGGGATGGGCTTTAAGTAAATCGGGCAAGGAACTGTTGGCAACCAAATGTCCTTTTGAAAGAATGATAACATCGTCGCAAATGGCTGCAACCTCTTGCAAAATATGGGTAGAAATAAGCACGGTAGTACTTTTACCTATTTCCTTAATTAAATCGCGAATACCCAGTACTTGGTTGGGGTCTAAACCCGAAGTGGGTTCATCTAAAATGAGTACAGCCGGTTTATGCAAAATGGCTTGTGCCAAACCTACCCGTTGTTGGTAGCCTTTAGAAAGCTGCCCAATACGTTTATGCTGCTCAGGGCCAAGACCGGTAAGGGCAATTACTTCGGCAATACGGGCCTCTTTATTATTAATCTGGTAAACATCGGCCATAAAGCCTAAAGCCTCTTTTACATACAAATCGGGGTAAAGCGGATTTTGTTCGGGCAAATAACCCAAGCACTGTTTTACTGCTAAGCTTTGCGTGGCTACATCCAATCCGTTTACCTGCAGGCTACCGCAATCGGGGACCAATAAACCAGCTAAGCATTTCATGGTGGTAGATTTTCCGGCGCCATTAGGGCCCAAAAAACCGGTTACTTTGCCCGGTTTAGCAGTAAAACTAATGTTCTTTAGCACCTCTTGGGTGCCATAGGCTTTGCTTAATTGGTGTACCTCAATACTCATGTGGCACTAAAATAGGGCTTTGAAAGCAATTTGAAGCATTTTTAAAATAATTCACTCAAAATTAGATAAAAAAGCAAGCAAGCGTATCTTTGCAGAACCATGAGCAAAAGTAACGACGAACTTTTTAAACAAGTAACCTCCCATGCCAAAGAGTATGGCTTTGTATTTCAATCGAGTGAAATTTACGACGGTTTAAGTGCCGTATACGATTACGGACAGTTGGGTGCCGAACTGAAAAATAACCTAAAAACCTATTGGTGGAAAAGCATGGTACAACTCCATGAAAACATTGTAGGCATTGATTCGGCCATTTTTATGCACCCAAAAGTATGGAAAGCATCGGGCCACGTAGATGGGTTTAACGACCCCATGATTGATAATAAAGATTCGAAAAAGCGTTACCGTGCCGACCAATTAATTGAAGATAAAATTACCCGTTACCAAAAAGATGGTAAAACGGCTAAAGCCGAAGAATTACAAAACGAATTAGATGCCGCCTTATCGTCGGATAATTTAGCAGCATTAAAAGATATTATTGAGAAACATGAAATTGTATGCCCGGTTTCGGGCACACGTAATTGGACCGATGTACGCCAATTTAATTTGATGTTTTCTACCCGTATGGGTGCCATGGCTGAAGGTTCTGATGAAGTGTACCTTCGCCCCGAAACTGCTCAAGGAATTTTTGTAAACTTTTTAAACGTCCAAAAATCGGGGCGTATGAAAATACCGTTTGGTATTGCGCAAATTGGTAAAGCGTTTAGAAACGAGGTAATTGCCCGCCAGTTCATTATGCGTATGCGTGAGTTTGAACAAATGGAGATGCAATTTTTTGTAAAACCAGGCACCGAAATGCAGTGGTATACCTACTGGAAAGAAGCCCGTTTAAAATGGCACATCGCCATGGGTATTCCGGCAACAAAGTACCGATACCACGATCACGCTAAATTGGCCCATTATGCCAATGCTGCTGTTGATATTGAGTTCGAATTCCCCTTTGGCTTTAAAGAAGTAGAGGGTATTCATAGCCGTACCGATTTCGATTTAAGTCAGCACCAAGAATTATCTGGCAAGAAATTGCAGTATTTCGATACCGAAACGAACCAAAGTTACGTGCCTTATGTGGTTGAAACCTCTATTGGTTTAGATCGCTTGTTCTTACTAACACTTTGCAACGCCTACGAAGAGCAAGATTTAAGCACCGACGAAAAACAAGATAGCCGGACGGTATTGCATTTACACCCTGCATTGGCACCGGTTAAAGCCGCTATTTTCCCGCTCACCAAAAAAGATGGCTTGCCCGAAAAAGCACGGGAAATTATGGATCGCTTGAAATTAGATTTCTCTTTGCAATACGACGAGAAAGATTCTATTGGCAAGCGTTACCGCCGTCAAGATGCTATTGGAACACCGTGCTGTATTACCGTTGATCATCAAACTTTAGAAGACAATACTGTTACCATTAGGCACCGCGATAGCATGGAGCAAGAGCGTGTGGCCATTGCCAATCTTGAAACATTAGTGGGCGATATGGTTAGCTGGAAAAACTTGCTAAACTAAAAATTCATGGGAGCTGCCCTATTTTTTCTATTTGCACTAGCTTGCGAAATTATAGGGACTCTCGGCGGATTTGGCTCTTCGGTACTGTTTGTACCCTTGGCAAATTTCTTTTTTGCAGCTAGCTTGGTGCTTTCGCTCACCTCCATTTTGCACGTGTTTAGCAATACCGCAAAACTTTGGCTTTTTAGAAAAACGATAAGCAAACACTTGTTTCTTCTTTACGGAATTCCCAGCCTATTATTTACGCTTTTGGGAGCTTACCTAACCAAAGTGTATTCCTTTATTTATTTAGAATGGGCATTGGCCATATTTCTGCTACTTTTTAGTGGTTTATTTTTGCTCTTCCCAAAAATTCATCTAAAAGCTAATAATTCAACCGCCTTAGTGAGTGGGAGTTTAGCAGGTTTTATGGCAGGTTTTACCGGTACGGGGGGCGCCATTCGGGGTATGAGTTTAGTTGCTTTTAATTTGGAGAAAAACTTGTTTGTAGGCACCTCGGCCGCCATAGATTTTGGGGTAGATTTTAGCCGCATGTTTATCTATTATTACAATGGATTTTTTGATATGGAGTATGTGTACTATATACCTTTATTAGTAATTGCATCGTTTTTAGGCTCGTATATGGGTAAGCAATTGCTAAACAAAATCTCTCAAGAAGTATTCAAAAAAATTGTATTGTGTCTTATTTTGCTCATCAGCATCAGCATGCTCGTTAAATTGAGTATCGTTACTCAGTTATAGTTTTTATATTTGGAGAAGGGCATATGAGCAGAAGCAGATTTACAAAAGCTTTTTTAACCGCATGATTCATAACCAATTAACTGTACAGTAAACCTATGCGGGCATTTCTACTTCGTATTATCGATTTTTTTCACAAGCCGGTTGCCAAATGGATTCCCGTAGCAACCTTTCGCTATGCGGTAACAGGTAGCGGAACGGCCGCAATGGGTATTCTCATTTACTTTATCACCTACAACTTCGTTCTAAAACAACAAGGTATTAGGCTGCCTTTCATATTTATTAGTGGGCATATAAGTGCCCTAATTATCGAATTGAGTATCACCTTTCCTATCGGGTTTTTACTTAACAAGTATCTGGTTTTTACCCAATCTGATTTAAGAGGAAGAGTACAATTAATACGCTACGGAACTATTGTAGGCTTAAATATTTTTCTCAACTACGTACTTATTAAAGGTATGGTAGAAGTTTTAGCCTTTTACCCTACTATAGCCAAAACCATTACCACTATTATGTTGGCTATTTTTAGCTATTTCTCTCAAAAAAACTACACGTTTAAAGTCTCTAAAAGCGCAAAAGGCACGAAGTAAAAAAATCGGCAAAGCAACTTGCTTTACACCGCCAATCACCGTAATTTAGTGAGCAACTAACAGCCTAACTACATGAGCGATTTTAACGATTTCGATAATCCGCAAGTTGCCAGTCTACCTAAACATTTAAAGCAGTTTATTGTAGCGCAACATTACGAGCATTACACCCCTGTTGATCATGCGGTGTGGCGCTACGTGATGCGCCAGAATTATAGCTATCTTAAAAATGTAGCCTATTACCCCTACATCCCGGGTTTAGAACAAGCCGGTTTAAGTATCGAAAAGGTGCCAAATTTGCATGAAATGAACGATGCTCTTGGAAAAATTGGTTGGGGTGCCGTAACTGTTGATGGATTTATTCCACCCGTGGCTTTTATGGAGTACCAAGCCTATAAAGTATTGGTTATTGCAGCCGATATTCGTCAGTTAAATCACATTGAATACACGCCCGCTCCAGACATAATCCACGAATCTGCCGGGCACGCCCCCATTATTGGCGATACCGCTTACAATCAATACTTAAGTTATTTTGGATCTATTGGTGCAAAAGCTATTTTTTCATCTAAAGATTTCGAATTATACGAAGCTATTAGACGCTTATCTATTTTAAAAGAGATGCCCGATGCCGATGGTGCCGCCATAGCCAAAGCCGAAAAAGAAGTCGCTTTTT
>JBIIBV010000018.1:0-27542 GCA_044239195.1 Sphingobacteriaceae bacterium
CTGTAATTTGATTTTCTAATGCAGCAGGAACTAAAATATCACAAGGTTGCTCTAATCCTTCGAGCGATTTTTTAAATTCTTTTTGAGCTCCTTTAAATCCTAAAATAGATCCGCTGGCTTTGCGGTGGTTAAATACCTCATCAATATCTAAGCCTTTTTCATTGTAAATAGCGCCTTCAAATTCGCAAAGGCCAACAATAATGGCTCCAAACTCGGCTAAAAATTTAGCAGAATGGTAACCCACATTTCCTAAACCTTGTACAATTACTCGTTTACCGGCTAATCCAGGGGTTAAACCCAAGGCTTTCATATCTTCTGCAACGGATACACATTCGCGAACCGCAATGGCTACACCTCTACCGGTTGCCTCACGACGACCGGCAATACCATGTAAAGCAATTGGTTTACCAGTTACACAACCTAGGGCATCTAATTGGCCTGGGTTCATAGTTTGGTAGGTATCTGCAATCCAGCTCATTTCACGTTCGCCAGATCCGTAATCGGGTGCAGGCACATCAATACCGGGGCCAATAAAATTTTTCTTAACCAATTCTACGGTATAACGCCTGGTTATATTTTCTAATTCGGCAACCGTATAACTTTTCGGGTTGATTTTAATACCACCTTTTGCACCACCAAAGGGTACGTTGACAATGGCACATTTGTAAGTCATTAAAGCGGCTAAAGCCATTACTTCATCCTCGTTTACCATTTCGCTGTAACGAATACCACCTTTGGTTGGCGATTTATGATGAGAATGCTCTACACGCCATGCATCTATCACTTCTAACCCATCACCTTTTCTAATAGGAAAACGGAAACGGTACACACTGTTACATGATTTAATTTGATCTAATAAACCGGCAGGGTGATTAGTAAACTGTGCCGCATGATCAAAGAATTGGCATACATCTCCGAAAAAAGTTAGTTCTTCAGAGGCTGCTCCTGATTTTGTTGACATATTCTGTTTGTATTAATTGACTGATTAGTTCGATGCAAAGTTGAGTGAAAAAATATCAATCTTGCAAATAAAAAATTGTTAGTGTATGGCTTACACATTTGATAAAAAATAGCAAAACAAAGCCAATTATCCTTTAGCGCCGTTTTTTTCTAGTTTACTTACTTTCTTATCTATAGAAAATAAAAAAACTAAAACGCCCGCTAAAATAACAGACATCACGCTGACTACCACATAAATCATACCCGAACTTCTTAAGCCATCGGCCATTTCAACAGACGACGATTGGGCCAAAACCGATAATGAGGTTGCAGAAAGCAGCGTTAATACACCTATTTTTTTCTTCATAGTTTCTAAAATTTATGCTGTAATAAACGGATTCGGTAGCGAATGTTACTTATCCAAACACCTAGTAAAATCCACCCGATAACGGCCGGATAAAATACCAAACGCATATTGCTATCCAAATCGTACGAGTTAAAACCTGGGTTACCTCCATTTCCCGGATGTAGGGAGTCGGTCATTCGTGGTAGGATAAATAACAATACAACCATAATAGGAAATGCAAAAATATTATAGATAGCAGAGATTTTAGCTCTTTTCTGCGATTCATCGATGGAACTCCGCAATACGATATAGGCTAAATACATTAGGGTAGATATGGCGGAACCATTTAATTTCGGATCGTTGGGCCAAGGGGCTCCCCAGGTAAAATTTGCCCAAATCATGCCGGTACCTAGGCCTAAAAATCCAAATACAATACCGGTATTAACAGTTTCAACGGCCATAAAATCGTGCTTTTCATCGGCAGACGACAAGTACTTGATGCTATTAATTACCGAAAGAAGGTAAAGAAAAATCATGGTGAACCACATAGGCACGTGAAAATATAAGTTACGAATGGTTTCGTGCAAAATGGGCAATCTAGGGACCGCTACTAATAAGCCTGCTATAAAGGAATAAATAAGGAGTACAGCCGCTAAAATTTTCCACCAGTTTTTAGTCATATAGGGGGGTTAATCACGCCAAAGGTAAGGAAACAAAACCAAAGAGGATGCAATAACTAGTACATTCAAACTAATCAAAATGACTATCTCGTCGTAACTCACAGACCTATCTAAACCATCCATGGCATTTTTAGAAAATTTAATAAGTAAAATGAGTAATGGAATAATAACCGGAAAACTAAGTACCGCCATTAAACTGCCCGGATTATTCGCCTTTGCTGCAATACCTGAAATCATGGTAAACATACTGGCAAAACTAATACTAGCTAATAGAACCGCCAAAAAATAAAACAAGAGGTCTTCAACCTGGTTTGAAAATACAATTTGGTAGAAAAATAGCGCCAAGGTTGACAACAGCAGCATGAGCAAGCAGTTGTATATAATTTTAGAGAGAATAATGGCTTGCGGGGATGCCAAGGTATATAAATACAAGTGTTGGCCGACCGACTCTTGTACAAAACTCTTTACCATGGCATTAATGGAGGCAAACAAGAGAATAATCCAAAACAATACATTCCAGGTTGGACCTTGTATACCTCCTTTAAAAGATAAATAACAAACAAAAATGGTAGACACTACATACAATACTATGCCATTTAAGGCATACCGGGAACGCCATTCTAAGATGAGTTCTTTAGTTATAAGAGATTTCACTTGGTGCATCAAGCTCATGCCACAAAGATAATTTTAATTTGCCTAGCTACTAAAAGTAAAATGCGTAATTTCAATCATCATGTATAGTTCAAGTCTGCATAGCCCCATTGGCATCTTGCTCATTCAAGCAGATGAAGTGTCTGTTCGGAGTATTCAATTTGTAGAAAATGAAATAAGACAAGATCCGAGTGAATTAACCGAATGGGCTAAAATTGAGCTTTCGGCTTATTTTGAGGGTAAATTGAGCATATTTACATTCCCCATGCAACAAGAAGGAAACCCTTTTCAGCAAGGGGTTTGGCAAGAACTCCAGCAGATTAAACCCGGCCAGCCCATTAGCTATTCCGACTTGGCAAAAAAATTACAAAACCCCTTGGCCATTCGGGCAATTGCCGCTAACAATGGAAAAAATAAACTCTTAATTGCTATACCCTGCCATAGGGTAATTGGCAGCAAAGGCGATTTAGTAGGCTACGCAGGAGAACTTTGGCGCAAAGAATGGTTACTGAAACACGAAACCAAGATGACTGGTATTGGGCAGGCTAGCTTATTTTAGGAATACGCTTATCAACCAAGCTAAACCAAAGTGGCGGAAACAGGGCCGGCAAAAACATACTGGCATAGCCACCCGGCAATACTGGGCTGTTTTCATAAGAAACTAAGGTATTAAAAGGCTTGGCCGCATGAAAATGATGATCGGAGTGGCGACTTAAATCAATTAAAAAATAGCGGCTAACTACCTTATCACTTTGCCAAGAATGGAGCTCATTTACCCGTTCTTTTTCGTTGCGGCGTAAGCCATAATGTTCAATATAATTCGTGTATTCTAACAATAGGTTTGCCACAGTAGCTTGCAACAAATAAGCTGCGGCCACCCAAATACCCAAAAAATAGGTTAAGGCACCGAGGAGTAAAAAACCTCCTGCATACACAGCTACCACATAGTTGTGTAAACCATAACCCCATTTACCAGCTTTTTCACATCTATTTTTTTCGAGGGCTAGCGATTGTTGCAATTGCCCAGAAATAGAACGGAAAGCAAACGCATAAACCGTTTCGCCTTTAAGGGCACTAACCGGATCGGCAGCAGTACCTACCGATTTATGATGAATGCGCAAATGATGTATATAGAAATACGGATTTAATACCGTGAACAGCAGAAAGCGACCTAGAAAATTCCAAAATTTTTCTTTACGATGAATGAGTTCGTGGGCTGCAATAATACCCATGGAGCCAGTAGCAGTACCAGTAGAAAGTGCCGCCAATAAAATCCAGTAGCCACTTAGTACTTGCGTATAAACCCCATAAATTAAACTAGTTATAGCCAATAACTGTCCAATAACAACTAAAAAAAGCAATAGATCGGGGAGCACATCATCTTCGCCAGCTTCATTGCTTTTATCTTCGGGCAATAGCAGTTCGCCTAAGGCCAATACCACAAAAGTAAAAGCGAAATTACTCAAGGTAAACCAACCTCCATTCAAATTACCGAGCAGCACAAATGCTACCGGAATAAGATTGATAAAATACTTCCAGTTTCTAAATGTGTTTGTTTGAACAGCTTGCATCATCAAAATTTATAATTGAAGATACATAAAAATGTGATAACAACTATTTTTATTGACCAACTTTTAAGTCCATTTTTTCGGCAAAATGAGCACAGTAATCACGCAAATCGCCTACAATAGCCTCTTCGCCAGTAGCCCGCAAAAAGCTGTCGCCCATGGTTTGCAGCGTTTCATAAAAAAAGCGCTTCATTTCATCAGCAGGCATATCCTTTGTCCACAAATCAATGCGCAACGAATTTTTATAGTTGTGATCCCACAGGGCTAACATCATAGATTTTACCGGCAGGGCTTCTTTATTTTGCGAATCGGTTGATTCCCACAAAATGCTTTCCGGAATGTTCTGATCGTCTAGTTCGATGGTGAGTTTAATTTCAGCTTTTTTCATGTCTCAATGAAGGTTTATTTCTTTTTATCAAATCGTTTCGATTTCTTTTTGGGTGCTCCGGGTTTTGCCGAGCTTTTGGCTTTGGGCTTAGGCCGATCGCCTTTGGTGTTTTTTAATTTTTTCTCATGGAAAGCTCCCTGAAAATCAGGATTATCTTTACGTTTCTGCAAATCAATTTCACGAGCCATGGCTTGGCGCTCTTCGTAAGGTGTTTCTTCTACAAAAACCGTAGCTGGCAAATCGGCTACCGGAATAGATTGGCGCATCAACTTTTCTATTTTTTTGATGTAAAACTCTTCCGATTCGGCACAAAACGTAATGGCTTCGCCACTTTTATACGCCCTGCCGGTACGACCAATGCGGTGTACGTAATCTTCAATAATAATGGGCACATCAAAATTAATCACGTGGCTTACATCGGCCACATCGAGGCCTCTAGCCGCCACATCGGTTGCCACCAACATTCTAATATTGCCTTCTTTAAATGCATTTATAGAATTTATACGGGTATTTTGACCTTTATTGGCATGTATTACTCGTACTTGCTCGGCACCATAACGACGTTCCAAATAATGAAAAATATTATCGGCTACCGTTTTGGTTTTGCAAAACACAATCAGGCGGTGGAAACGCTCATCATCCTTAAGCAATTCTTGCAACAGGTTCAACTTGGTTTTTAAATTAGGAACCCGATACAAAACTTGGCTTACCGTGTGGGCCGGCGTAGCTTGTGTTGCCACCTCTATCACCAAGGGAAACTTTAAGAAATCGCCCGAAATTTTATGCACCAATTCGCTCATAGTAGCCGAAAAAAGCAAATTTTGACGCTTGCGGGGCACAACTTCTAATATGCGATGAATGGAGCCAATAAAGCCCATATCCATCATTTTATCGGCCTCATCCAATACCAAAAACTGTATAGATTTGGTAACAATATGGCCAGCTAAGTATAAATCTAAAAAGCGGCCTGGAGTGGCAACCAAAATATCGGCACCCTTTTCTAAGGCAGCAATTTGTGTTTTTGGACCAAGACCACCGTAAAGTACCACGGTGCGCAAATCGGTGTATTTAGCAAATTGAATAATGTTTTCTTCTATTTGCATGGCCAACTCTCGAGTAGGCGCCAAAATTAAGGCACGGGGGTCTTTGCCCTGAGCATACTTTAATTTCATCAGCATGGGTAATACAAAAGCCGCCGTTTTACCGGTTCCCGTTTGCGCAATGCCCATCATATCTTGCCCCGATAAAATAGGTGCAATGGCCTTTTGCTGAATAGGTGTAGGCTGGGTATATCCCGCCTCTTCTATCGCATTTAGGAGCTGTCTGTTTAATTTAAAATCTTCGAAATTGGTGGCCATTGGCGCAAAGATACATTTTTACGCTCCAATACGTTTGTATTCGCTAAATAGATTATGCGAATACATGCCGATGCATTGCTTAAGCATATGAAGGGTTTCTTTTTAGAATCAATCTAAATAGCTACCTTTGTATTCCAATTAATTCACCCCCATGGCAAAAGTATCCATCAATTTAGCAACCGGCTCTTTACAAAAAGAAGACCTTATTGTGGGTATAGATTTGGGAACCACCAATAGCTTGGTGGCTTTTATCAATCCCGATGGAAAAGCCCAAGTAATAAACGACATGGGCAAGGGCGAATTGGTGCCATCGGTTATACATTTTGCAAAAGATGGCAGCCTAGTAGTAGGCAACCAAGCCAAAGAATTTTTAACTACCGATCCTCAAAACACTATTTTTTCTGTAAAGCGATTGCTAGGCAGATCGTATGGAGATATTGCTGAGCACCGTGATTTTTTCTCCTATAAAGTTATAGACGATAACCAAGAAAGCTTGGTAAAAATTAAGGTGGGTGATAAATTTTATACGCCCATTGAACTTTCGGCATTAATTTTAAAAGAGCTGAAAGAACGGGCCGAACATGCACTAAAAACGCCAGTTACCCGAGCGGTAATTACGGTACCTGCCTACTTTAACGATAGCCAACGCCAAGCCACCCGTGATGCCGGAAAACTAGCTGGTTTGGATGTATTGCGTATGGTAAACGAGCCCACGGCCGCTAGTTTAGCTTATGGCATTGGCTTAAACCCCGATGAAGAAAAAACCATTGCGGTATACGATTTAGGTGGCGGAACCTTCGACGTATCTATTTTACAAATACAAAACGGCATTTTTGAAGTATTGGCCACCAATGGCAATACCTTTTTAGGTGGCGATGATTTTGACCGAGCCATTGTTGACTATTGGGTACAAGAAAATAAACTCGACCTAAAAAGTCTAAGTGAAAACCAAGAATTAGCACAAGGCCTGCGCCTAAAAGCCGAAGAAGCTAAAAAAGCATTAGGTACTCAAAATTTGTTTAACGAAAGCTTAAAAGGCATTCCATTGGCCATAAGCAAACAAAAACTCGAAGAACTTATACAGCCCAAATTGGCCGAAACCTTAGCGTGTTGCCAAAAAGCCCTAAGTGATGCGAATTTAAAGCCCGAAAACATCGACGAAGTGATTATGGTGGGTGGTTCTACCCGTACCCCAGCCGTAAAACAAGCCGTTGCCGCATTTTTTGGCAAACCCGTTCACGACGAACTAAATCCCGATGAGGTAGTGGCCTTAGGAGCCGCCATTCAATCGGATATTTTAGCGGGTAACCGTTCTGATATTTTACTGTTGGACGTTACACCCCTATCCTTAGGTATTGAAACCATGGGCGGTTTGATGGATGTGATTATTCCGCGAAATGCCAAAATACCTACCAAGGCCGGCCGCCAATACACCACCTCGGTAGATGGGCAAGTAAACCTAAAAATTTCGGTATACCAAGGCGAACGTGATCTGGTAAATGAAAATAGAAAATTAGCCGAATTCGATTTAAAAGGCATTCCGGCCATGCCTGCAGGCTTACCCAAAATAGATATTAATTTTTTGCTTAATGCCGATGGTATTTTAACTGTTCAAGCCATAGAATTACGCTCTGGCGTAAAACAAGAAGTAGAAGTAAAACCTACCTATGGTCTTAGCGACGATGAAGTGGAGCAAATGCTACTCGATAGCATTGCCCATGCGCAAGACGATGTAGCCCAACGCATGCTCATTGAAGCACGCACCGAGGCCGAACAAATGGCCTATACAGCCGAACGTTTCTTAACTAAAAACGCCCAATTTTTACAAGAATTCGAAATTATACAAAGCAGGCAATTGCTTGAGCAGCTACGAGCAAGTTTAAACTCTGGAGATAAGGATTTGATGCTGAAACAAGTAGAAGCACTGAACGAATACACCCGCCCATTTGCCGAACGAGTAATGGATGTAGCCATTGCTACCGCCATGAAAGGCAAACAAATTGACTAATTAATTCTTAGCGTTTACTACTTACTTTGAGCCGAGGTATGTGCGGTTCGTATTAAAAAATAAATTGGTAAATTAGTTGAAATAAACGCTTTAAATTATGAACGATTTAACCCTAATTACCACTAGCACTCACCTAGAAGGCTATAAAATTACTCAACAATTAGGCTTGGTACGAGGCATTACTGTACGCTCTAGAAGCGTGATAGGCAATATAGCCGGTGGTTTCATGACCATTTTTGGTGGCCGTAGTGCCATTTATACCGAATTGTGCGAACGAGCTAGAGAAGAAGCCTATCAACTCATGCTACAACATGCTCGTGCGGTAGGTGCCAATGCAGTAATCAATATGCGTTACGATGCCAACGAAGTAATGAGTGGCCTTACCGAGGTATTGGCTTATGGTACCGCCGTAATAGTAGAAAAAACGAAATAATACGTAGTTGATATGAAAACTAGTAAAATTATCTTTTGGACTAGCACCCTTATTATCTTCATCATGGAAGGAGTAATACCGGGCTTTACCTCACAAACCGAAATGGCCAAACAAGGCATTAGTCACTTGGGCTACCCCGAATACTTTGGCACCGCTTTAGCTATTTTTAAAGTAGCTGGTGCGCTCATCTTAGTAATTCCTCAAATGCCAAAATGTGTTAAGGAATGGGCCTATGCAGGTTTTGCCTTCGATTTTATTTTTGCAGGCATTAGCCTTTGGGCGGTTGATGGCATCACACCTATGTTGCTACTGCCTGTGGTTTTCTTAGGCATATTAGCCCTATCGTACCAACATTATCACAAACTAAACAGTAGCTCTTGTTGCTGAGGCAATGCACACAGCTGCCGCAAAAACCATAGATGAGTATATCGCAACTTTCCCTGCGGCTACTCAAAACTTATTAAAACAGCTTCGGGCGGCCATTCTAGAGGCCGCCCCTCAAGCTACCGAAGGCATTAGCTACGGCATGCCCTGTTTTCGTACCACAAAAAATTTGGTATACTTTGGGGGCTATTCAAAACACATCGGCTTTTACCCTGGAGCGGCCACTATTGCCCATTTCGAAACCCAACTGAGTCAGTATAAACATGCCAAAGGTTCCGTTCAATTCCCTCTCACAGAGGCTATTCCTAATGCCTTAATTATTCAAATGACCGAATTTAGGTTGCAAGAAGTACTCAATAAAAAGAAATAAATACTTAATTATTAATAATTTTTAAATAAAATTAATTTTATCTTTTGTGATAAAAGTTTAAATTTTTATTTATTTTTATTTCGAATAGATTGAATTCACACATCCGCTCTAGCGCTACATTTCAAATTTTCATTCAAAGCAGCAGGTGGGTACAGCGCAAATGGCTGTGATTATTGAACCAAACACCAAAGGTATGACCATCGGAAAATTATGTACTCGAACTTTGGACCAGCTACTAGAGGGGGTCCAGCTAATTGATTTTAACTGGCAATACATTTATGTAAACAAAACCATTGTAAAACAAAGCAAGTGTAGCAAAAAGGAAGAATTACTAGGCTTTACCATGATGGAGAAATTTCCAGGATTTGAGCAAACAGATATGTATACAATGCTCAATTTTTGCATGAAGGAACGCGAACCAGCTTGTTTCGAAAATGATTTTACTTTTCCGGATGGTAGTATTGGCTATTTTGAAATTAGAGTACAACCCACACCAGAAGGCATTTGCATCCTCTCTGTGGATGCAACGGAAAAGAAAAAAGCAACCGAACAACGTTTAAAATTCATAAAAGGATTAGAAGAAATGTTGCATATGACCTCTTTAAAGGTTGGGCAGCCCGTATCAAACATTATAGGCTTATCTGATTTATTGGGTGACGAAACGCTGGCTCAAATTGAACTCAAAGAAATTTGTGATTTTATGAAAGAATCGGCGATACAACTGGAAGAATTTACTACCGAACTTACCACCTACATCCAAAATTTAAAAAAGCAATAACTATACTTTTCTATTTTTTCTCCAGGATGAAACCTTTGCAGTTTGATTGTTTGCACTGAACTGCTTTGTTTGTTTTTGCATGAGTTTAGCGGCCACTAAAGCTGCAATAAGTGCTTCTTGTTCATCTTCATGTAGCAGGTTACTCGGCTGAAAATAGTTTTTCACAAAATGGGTGTCGAAATTACCCGAGGTAAAAGCCTCGTGTTGCATCACAAATTTCCCAAAACCTAATGTTGTTTCTATACCCGTAATTTGGTATTCATCAATAGCACGAATCATGCGCTCAATGGCTTGGGCTCTATTTTCGCCATAGGCAATCAATTTGGCAATCATGGGATCGTAGTAAATAGGTATTTCCATGCCCTCTTCAAAACCATCATCCACCCGAATACCCGGCCCTTGCGGCAAGCGGTAAGTTTCTAAGGTGCCTATATCGGGCAAAAAATTCGTCGCCGGATCTTCGGCATATACCCGCAATTCAATGGCATGGCCTTTCATGGCAATGTCTTCTTGCGTAAAACTCAATTTTTCGCCACGGGCAATCTTAATCTGCTCTTTTACCAAATCTAAGCCTGTAATCAATTCGGTTACCGGATGTTCTACCTGCAAGCGGGTATTCATCTCCAAGAAAAAGAAATCGAGATTTTCATCCAGAATAAACTCTACCGTTCCGGCGCCGGTATAGTTACACGAACGGGCTACATCTACCGCACATTTTCCCATTTTTTCGCGAATTTCGGGCGTAAGAATGGCCGAAGGTGCTTCTTCAATTACCTTTTGGTGACGGCGTTGCACGGAACAATCACGTTCGAAAAGATGTACAATATTTCCGTGATTATCGCCTAAAACTTGTATTTCAATATGGCGTGGAGAACCTACATAACGTTCTATAAACACCGCCCCATCGCCAAAGGCAGAAGTTGCTTCAGAAACGGCTAGGTGCATTTGTTCTTCAAAATCGGTGGCACGCTCTACAATGCGCATGCCCTTGCCACCGCCACCGGCAGCGGCTTTAATTAAGATTGGGAAACCTACTTCTATGGCTCTTTTTTTCGCTTCTTCAATATCCGAAATGGCTTCTTCGGTTCCAGGAACCATTGGAATATTGTATTTGAGGGCTGCGGCCTTTGCCGATAGTTTATTCCCCATCATCTCCATAGCTTCGGGCGATGGACCAACGAGCAACAAACCTGCTTTTTTTACTGCCCGAGCGAAAGCAGCATTCTCCGACAAAAACCCATAACCAGGATGAATAGCCTCGGCACCTGTTTGTTTACAGGCATCAATAATTTTATCTACAACTAAATAAGATTGATTGGATGCTGCAGGACCAATGCATACAGCCTCATCGGCATAACGTACATGTAGTGCATTGCGATCGGCCTCTGAATAGACTGCTACCGTAGCAATACCCATTTCTTTTGCCGAACGCATGATGCGCAAAGCAATTTCACCTCTATTGGCTATCAATAATTTTTTCATTCAAACAAATGTAGGAGAATGAAGCTAAAAAAGCTTTATCAAAATAAAAAACTAACGAGCAATAACAAGGGTACGCATTTGCTGGATACTTCCATTTTGCAAACGAGCATAGTAAATTCCAGGACCCCACCCTTCATCTTCAAAAGTTAATTGGTGCGTACCGGCGGTCATTACCCCGTCTTGTAGCACTTTTATTAGCTGACCCTGTACATTAAAAATTTGCACCAAGGTATAGCCGGCAGTCGTAATAATTTCGATGGTAGTACTACCTATAAACGGATTGGGATAATTGGTGATTAATTTTTTACCTGCGTTTAAGTTCGGGTTAGTAATAATTCCGCCTTTTGAACAGGTATAGGAAGGTTTTATAAGGTCTAAGGATTGAAAATTTTTCAACATTACATTGTTAAGGGTGCTTGTTGGCACACAAAACCAATTTTGCAATAAGCTGGCATACACCGAGCGAAAATCGTGTTGCATGGGCAAATTGTCGTATTCATTTACAGTAGTTCCAATTACTGGATTGGTACCCAGAACGCCGCCTTTAACCGGTTCGCCAAACACAAATAGCGGCGCAGCTGCACCGTGATCGGTACCACCACTAGAATTCGATTTAACACGACGGCCAAATTCAGAAAAAGTCATACCAACAACACGATTTGCAACTTTTAAATAGGTTAAATCGTCTTGGAAAGCTTTAATCGCATCTGATACCTTTTTTAACAAGCTAGCGTGGAAGCCCGACTCTTTTTGGGTAGCATCTACTTGGCCTGCATGGGTGTCAAAACCCCCAATGCTTACCATATAAATACGGGTTTTTAAGCCGCCGGCTATTAAACGTGATACAATTTTAAGTTGATTGGCTAGACTATTAGAAGTGGGATAGGGCACTTGCTGCGTTACTTTTGCAGCTGCAGCTTTAATTACGGTGGCGAATTGTTGCGTTTGCTGAGTTACCTGTCTGATGTAGGTTAACTCTTTTCCTGCTGGGGTATTGGGAGCTGCATCTTGCACGCCATTTATCAAATTATAAAAATTATTCGGATCTGAAATGGCCATACCCATGTTTGCTCCAGGACCTTGTAAACCAGGAGAAACTACCGATCCTATTTGAATAGCTAGAGGATCGGGCATGGTGGTATTCGGATAACCTACCGGGAAATTCGGATATTCTTCATTTAAATACCGGCCTGCCCAGCCAGAGGATAATACTTGGTTACTATCGGATGCGGTAAGCCAAATATCTGTTGCTCTAAAATGCGAATAGTTGGGCGATGGATAGCCCACAGATTGCAAAACGGCCAATTTTCCCTCATCGAAAAGTGTTTTTAGACCCGTCATAGCTGGGTGTAAACCCGTGGCGGCAAATCCTGCTAAAGGCAAAATTTTATTTTCTGGGAGTATAATATTAGACCTAGCTGAGGATAAATTACTGTATTGATCAATCGGGATAACCGTGTTTAGCCCATCGTTACCGCCATTTAATTGGATTAAAACCAATACATGATCGGTCTCGGTAGTGGCCGAGGTAAGTGCCGAAAGCCATGAGGTAGCTCCAATGGCTTCAAAAGTAAAGCCCCCGATTAATGAAGGAATAACGGCAGCTGGTACAGCTGTTTTTATAAACGCTCTTCTTTTCATGGTTAGGTTAACTGATACTCGGCTAAATTCATTAAATACTTATAAAAAGACAGCAATCTGGTAAGCACTATTTTATAGAAAGATGCATTACTCGGATTATTTTTATAATCTGTCCAAGCGCTAGTCCAATAAATATCGGTTGATTGGCCAGAAAGTAAAATACTCTTTAAAAAATCTTTCAACGCTTGTGAAACTGGAATACTATACATGATGGCCAATGAATCGGCAATTAAGGCATTGGGATCGGCTGGATTAGACAAACCATCTGCAAAAGCAATTGGATCAATTAAAATGGTACTGCCGTTTCGGGTATAACCAGAGCCTGCAAACCTATCTGTAAATTGATTTCGCTTGGGCAAGGTATCTGCATTGATCCAGATTTCATAAAACTGTGGCGCCTGATAATAGGCTGGCCAACCTGCAACGTTAGGTGGATCGCCAATGTTTTGTTGTAAATTACTTGCAAACGACTGCACATAGCCACACATGTAAAAGTCATTTAAGGCATTGGTGGTTTTATTCGGGAAGTTTACTTCAAATTCGCGACACATGCCTACGGTTAATTCAACCGGGCTCTTAATTACACAACCTCTATTTAAAGGGTCGAAAAAGTGTTCGCTAGCAAAAAGGGCGGCTAAAACAGGTTTAATTTCGTAATTATTTTGACGAAAAATAGCTGCAAGTGGCACTATCACATTATTTTCGGTTGCCGCATCTATTTCATAATACACAAAATAGCGGTAAATACGACGACAGATATACAATGCAACCTCATTGCTTGCAAAAATCATGTTGAGCAATTCATCCAACTCGGTGGCACCGGCAGCACCAGTTTTACCACCAATAATGGTATTCCCAAAAAAGGAAGAAAATTGTTTGTTTGCTGTATCGTGGCGATTGGGATCGAAAAATCCTTGCGCTTGTGCATTAATCCGATAGCCTGTGAGTACCCTGGCTGCTGCCTTTACATCGTCTTCGGTATATTGAGAATTTGGCCCTTTACCCAAGGTAAAAAGCTCTTGAAGCTCTCTGGCGTAATTTTCGTCGGGGGCTGTTTTGGTATTGTATTGCCCATTTAAATAATTCAGCATCGCCGGATCGAGAGTTATTTCTTTCACCAATGTTTTAAAATTACCTAAGGCTCTGTTCCGAATGAGGGCATTATTTATATATGCATATCGGGCGTATCCAATTTCTACCAATTGGGTAGCAAAATGATTGTGCCAGAATAAGACCATTTTTTCCAAACAACTCTGCTCCTCTTGGATCATGAGGCCAGTCCACCATGCTTTAAAGCTAACCTCACGCCAATAATTGGCTGTACCATCGGTATAAGGTGCATTTATCCAGGTTTGGCCATAGGGAACATCCGGATCGGTATAATTGGCATCGTTGTATACATTTATGGGAGGCGTTGGCGCCGAACTTGGCACGGTTAAAATTTTAGTAATAACCTGTGCTAAACTTAAACCAGAAAGGGCCTGTATATCGGTTGGCTTTGCGCCAAAACCACTGCGTTTTAATAAATGTATGAGCGCATCTTTACCAAAAACCCCGGTATAGGGGTTTAACCCAGAAGCGGTTCTGTAAGTAGTAGAAGATTTGGCAGAAAGGTGCTCCATGTACGCTTTGTGTGTTTAGACAATTAAATATACGAAAGGTTTGGACAATGCCCAATTAATTCCTCACATTCAAGGTATTAAGAGTTTGCGCCACGTAAGCAACGTGCTCGGCGCTTACATCTAAATGGGTTACAAAACGCACCTTTTGGTGTCCAAAAGTATTGCACTGAATACCTTCACGGCCCAGCCTCTGCACAAAATCTTCTGCAGGATACGCATCGTGTAATTCAAAAATAACAATATTGGTATCTACCGGCATTACTGCTTTCACGTAGGGCTGCTGCAACAAAACCTCTCCCAGTACTTGAGCATGTTGATGATCTTCGGCTAAACGCTTCACCTGATGATCGAGGGCGTATATACCTGCGGCGGCTAAATAGCCGGCTTGGCGCATGCCCCCACCAAACACCTTGCGTATTCTACGGGCTTGCATTATAGTTTCGGTACTACCTAATAGAACGGATCCTACCGGAGCGCCCAAGCCTTTAGATAAACACACGGATATGCCGTCGAAGAGTTTACCATAGCCTTTCGGATCGTCGCCAGTGGCAACCAATGCATTAAAAATGCGGGCACCATCTAGATGTAATTTTAAGCCACGCTCCTTACACAAATAGGCAATTGGAGTTAATTGCGCTAAGGTATAACAGCTACCTCCACCCCTATTCACGGTATTTTCTAGCACTACCAAACTGGTACGTGGGTAATGAATATTTTCTGGATTAATTTGTTCGGCAATTTGCTCTGCCGTTAATCGCCCTCTATCTCCCTCTAATAAACGCACCGAGGCGGCAGAGTTAAAGGCAATACCTCCACCTTCGTAGCGATACACATGTGCGGTTTCATCGGCAATTACTTCATCTAAGGGTTGGGTAAAACACTTAATAGCAATTTGGTTGGTCATGGTACCCGATGGGCAAAACAGTCCAGCCTCCATGCCAAAGATATCGGCCAATTTACGTTCTAGGGCGTTTACGGTCTCGTCTTCGCCATATACATCGTCGCCAACCTGGGCGCTCCACATGGCCTCCAACATTCCCTTTGTGGGTTTTGTTACGGTATCGCTTCTTAAATCAACTTTCATTTTCATCGTTCAATGCATCTAATTTATCCTTTTAAACCGAAGATTTTGAAAATATAATTCATAATTATGCCAATTAATGTATTTTAGCGTCAACCAATTCTAAAGTGTACCATGATTATTATTGCCGACGGAGGTTCAACCAAAACTAGCTGGTGTTTATTAACCGATACTCAACAAAAAATTTATTTCAATACCGAGGGGTACAACCCCTATTTTTCGAGCACCGAATACATCATCGATTCGCTTAGGAACAACTTACCTGCCGATTTAGCGATAGCCGAAATTAGCGAAGTGTACTATTATGGTGCAGGTTGCTCTACCGACGAAAAGGTGGGTATTGTGGTAAAAGCCATGCAAACTGTGTTTACAGCTGCTAAGGTGTACGTTGGCCACGATTTATTGGCATCAGCACGGGCCTTGCTAGGCAATAAAGCAGGCTTTGCCGCTATTTTAGGCACTGGCACCAATACCTGTTTGTACGATGGTAAAGACATTACCTTAAACATTGATTCGCTTGGGTATTTTTTAGGCGATGAAGGCAGTGGTTCGTTTATTGGCAAACGCTTGCTTCGCGATTATATGAGAGGCTATATGCCCGAAAATTTGGGCGAGATTTTCTTTAAAACCTACGGGCTAAGTCACGCAGATATTTTTGAGAACTTATACAACAAACCCTTGCCAAACCGCTTTTGCGCTAGCTTTAGCAAGTTTATTTACGACAATAATAATTTTGTTGAATACACCAGAGATGTGGTAGGCGAAGCTTTTACTGCCTTCTTCCAAAACCTAGTTTCACATTATCCGAATTATAAAAACTACCCCCTAAATTGTGTGGGTTCGGTGGCTTATAATTTTAGAGATGTGTTGAGTGAGGTGGCTGGTAAATACGGCATGCAGGTGGGCAAAATTATTCGTTCACCTATAGACGATTTGGTACAATACCACCAAGATTTCCCTATTTCTTAAGTTTACAAAATTCCGTGTAAAGAAGCGCCTGGTTTACCAAAGCGCTCTATGGCTTTTTCTACCTCCAGATTTTTTTCTAACACCGGTGCATGATGCGGTTTCATCCGAGCATCAATGAGTAAAGGACCACCACAACACCAATGTTTATTTTCGTAATAGGCATTTACGCCGTGAATATCATGCGATGGATTGCTTCGAGTAAAGCTTACCCATACAAAATTGGCCACGGATTGAGCGGTAAAATCGGCATCGTTGCACAATACAATAAGTGGCAAGTTGCTTAACTCTTGCGCTTTTAGATGCGCATTTAATACTTCTATGTGTTTAGCCGTTTGGGTGGCCTCGGTATAATCAGGGGCTTGCACCGCCAATACACCCGGCATCACCATTTTAAACTTTTCAAAACCTTCAGGCAGGCTAAAATTGGCTGGCAATTCGGTGCAAAGTTCTCTTTTTTTATCTCCTGCTGCAGCAAAAACTACTTTAGATCCGGCATTTAAATCGCTACCGCTATAATCGAGCGTATCTATGGTGGTTTTGGTATAAAAATGAATGTCTCTGGTTAAATCGATGCGTTCTAACACGTGTTGTAAAAAGGCTTCCAAATCGTGAATATCCAAGTCGGGAGCATCTTCTTTGGCGGCAATAAAGAGGTATTTAGCTAAACTGAGTTGATTTTTACCTAAAATATGATTGGCAATGGTGAGAATTTCTTGCGGCTTGCGCTCTTTTAAATAAGGCGTGTAGCGTTCGCTTCCCAAAGCAAACAAGAGCGGGTGCACCCCCGCGGCATCTACCGCATTTACGGCATGCAAACCCGGAATTTCTTTCGGAATAGCGGCACCGGTAAGTTCGTGAATGAGTTCGCCAAAGCTGGTATCTTCTTGCGGTGGGCGCCCCACTACGGTAAACGACCAAATGGGATTTTTA
Organism: Sphingobacteriaceae bacterium; assembly: GCA_044239195.1. Taxonomy (GTDB): domain Bacteria; phylum Bacteroidota; class Bacteroidia; order Sphingobacteriales; family Sphingobacteriaceae; genus JAIPAN01. Next base: position 17,629 of record JBIIBV010000018.1, read on the forward strand.
CGGTGATATACCCGATGTACTTTTAGCAAAGGGAAAGGATGTTGCAAACTGTAATAGCCCAAATGATCACCAAAGGGGCCTTCGGGTTTATTTTCCATGGGTTCCACGGTGCCGGTAATTACAAAATCGGCATCGGCAGAAAGGCAAAAGCCTTCGGCATCATAGGTATACTGAAAGCGACGTTTATTGAGCGCCCCGGCAAAGGTCATTTCGGAGAGGCCCTCGGGCAGAGGCATTACTGCCGCCAAAGGGTGTGCCGGCGGACCACCCACAAAAATGCTCACCTTTAAAGCTTGACCCAAAGCATTGGCTTTAGTTTGATGTACGCCAATACCGCGGTGCAATTGGTAATGCAAGCCAATTTCTTGGTTCAATATATAGTCGTTGCCCGCCAACTGAATGCGGTACATGCCCAAATTGGCCTGCATAATTCCGGGCTGCTCGGGGTCTTCGGTGTAAACTTGCGGCATGGTTACAAAGGGGCCGCCGTCTAATGGCCAGTTGACTATTTGTGGAATATCGCTGATGTTGCATTGCGCAAACTCAACGGGTGTTTTTCCCCAAGCTTTGCGTGGCAAAGCCGAAAAAGCCGTAGTTGCTGCGGGCAGGTACGTGAAAGGATCTTTAAGTGCTTCGAGTGGGTTGTTTTTTAGCGTAACCAGTTGTTTAATACGCTCCAAACTGTCTCTAAATAAAAATTTAGAACGTTCTAGCGTACCAAATAAATTGGAAAGGGCCGGGAATTTAGAGCCTTTGATGTTTTCGAACAACAAGGCCGGACCACCTTTTTCGTATACCCGTAGGTGAATAGCCGCCATCTCAAGGTGTGGATCTACCTCTTCTGTTACCCGAACTAAATGTCCGTGTTTTTCTAAATCGGCTACCGCCTCGGCTAAACTTTGATATCCCATTGCTGGTGTAAATTTCATAAAAAATATTGGGTGGTATAGACAATCTTAGTAAAAATGACCGTTTTTTGATTTCACGAGCGAATAGGACTATATTAGATAGGTATACTCATTAACAAAGGTTTTAATTGAAGATATATACAAGTTAGCGGTGAGGCAAAGACGAAACCGAACACTAATAAAATGGAATTATAAAAATGGACTACAAAAGCATTGCAGATAACTTAATTGAAATGCAGAATGCAGACTTAGCATGCAGAGAGAAACTTGTTAAAAATGGACAACTTGGCGAAGGATATAATGAGGAAATGAAGGAATTGCACGAAAAAAATGCTAAAATATTAAACAACATACTAGACACAATTGGTTATCCTACAATAGACAAAGTTGGTATAAAAGCAAACGAAGCGGCTTGGTTAATAATACAACATTCCATCAGTCAACCAGAACTAATGAAAAAATGTGCAGCACTACTCAAAAGTGCAGTACGTGAAAACAAAGCAAGCCCGCAAAATTTAGCGTATTTAACTGACCGAATAGCCGTATTTGAAGAGAAACTACAACTTTACGGAACGCAATTTGATTGGGACGAAAATGGGAATTTAAGCCCAAATCCTTATGATAACTTGACCAAAGTAAATGAAAGAAGAAAATCAATTGGACTTAACACACTGGAAGAACAAACAGAACAAATAAGAATACGAGCAAAAAATGAAAATCAATCGCCACCAAAAGACCTTGAGAAAAGAAAGCAAGAAATTGAACAATGGAAAAAGAATGTCGGATGGACAAAATAAAAACAACAGCTAACAGCAGTTTGGCAATATGGCGGCTAAAGTGATAAATTGAACATTTGTAATCTAATTCCACACCATAGCAAAGCCATAAAACGGTAAAACCATGGCTAGGAAGCCCAAAGCAATGCGAAAGTCATCCGTAATGGTACAAGAGTCATCCGGAGCAATGCAACAGAAATACTTTTTATACCAATTGACAAAGTGAGTTTACTCATCAAAGAATTTCCTGAATGGTTGAATTACATTTTTCGCTTGTATCACAAACGGGTTGAAGAATTATTGGGTGTTAAATGCCATAGCATTTAAAAAATTAGATAAAAGACTTTTGAATTTCATAAAAAGAAAATGTGAAATGACAAAAAGCCAAACCCTTTACCTTACTCAAGAGCAACTGTCGAACGAATTGGGAACTGCCCGAGTGGTGGTTTCTCTCTTACTCTAACAAATGGAGGACGAGGGTTTGGTAAAACTTGGCAGAAATAAAATTTCCCTTATGTGACATAAGTAACTGTGCAGCCAACAGTATCAACCGAACTTTGTATCATAAAATAGAGAAAAATGGAAATCAAACAATTTCAAAAATGAATTATATACTAAAACATAAACTCACCATCATTGGCATAGTTGCAGGAGCAATTGGCGGCTATCTCTACTATCATTTTGTGGGTTGTGCAAGTGGTACTTGTGCCATCACCTCAAAACCAATTAATAGTACTTTGTATGGCGCCATGATGGGAGGTTTGTTTTTCAATATGTTTCAAAAAGAAAAATCTAAACCAGAATAAAATGAACGCAGAACAAATCATCAAAGAAAAACAAGGCACCATAGTAGATGTGCGAACAACAACCGAATTTATGGGAGGAAATGTGGAAGGTTCGATCAACATTCCATTGCAAGAAATTCAGCAAAGAATGGATGAACTGAAAAATCTAAAAGAACCATTGGTACTTTGCTGTGCAAGTGGTAACCGAAGCGGTCAGGCAACGCAGTTCTTAACTCAACAAGGTATCGAATGCTGCAATGGTGGCTCTTGGTTGGATGTAAATTATTATCAATCACAAACAATTTAAACAATGATAAACGCAATTAAAAATTTACTTGGCTTTGGTCCAAAAGTGAACTATGCCGAATTGGTAAAACAAGGAGCAGTAATTTTAGATGTTCGCAGTAAAGGCGAATACCAAGGCGGTCATATCAAAGGCTCAATGAACATTTCGGTAGATAGTTTAAGCAGCAACTTAAACAAGCTGAAAAAAGACAAACCGATTATCACATGTTGTGCTAGCGGAATGCGCAGTGCAAGTGCAAAAAGTATTTTAAAATCAAATGGCTTTACAGAAGTTTACAACGGTGGCGGATGGAGCAGTTTACAAAACAAAATAAACGAATCATAAAAACTAAGCAATATGAGCTTCATCGGACTTGATAAAAAGAAAACTGAAAAGTTAGCAGTTAAATTAAATAATTTGTTGGCAGATTATATGATGTTCTACCAAAACACAAGAGGTTTACATTGGAACATTAAAGGTGAAAAGTTTTTTGAACTGCATTTAAAGTTTGAAGAACTCTACACGAATCTTCTTTTAAAAGTAGATGAAGTAGCAGAACGGATTTTGACACTTGGTGCAACCCCACTTCATACTTTTGATGATTACCAAAATAGCGCACAAATTAAAAGCATTAAAAATGTTTCTGACGGAAAACAAGGTGTACAAACCATTTTAGAAGCATTTGAAATTATCATTGTAAAACAAAGAGAACTTTTAAATCTTTCAGCGGATGCAAGTGATGAAGGAACGAACGCACTTATGAGTGATTATATTAGAGAGCAGGAAAAATTAGTTTGGATGTATTCATCATACTTAAACAAATAAAAAATGAAAAATAGGATTTTAAACAATTGGACATTTACGAGAGCATTATACCTTTTAATAGGAACAGCTGTAATCGTGCAATCAGTTATGAGCCAACAATGGTTCGGAGTTGTCTTTGGTGGTTACTTTGCTTCAATGGGTTTGTTTGCTTTTGGTTGCGCTGCAGGAAATTGTGCTACCGAACCGCTCCAAAAGTCTAATACGACAATTGAAGATGTGAAATTTGAAGAAGTAAAAACAAAATAATATGGCAAACACATTTTCAGAAATCATCAACAGTGAAACACCAACCTTAGTAGATTTTTTTGCCGAGTGGTGCGGACCTTGCAAAATGATGAAACCAATTTTAGAAGAACTAAAAACTAAAATTGGTGACAAAGCAACAATCATAAAAATAGATGTGGACAAAAATCCGCAAGTGGCAAGAGCCTATAAAATACAAGGAGTGCCAACTCTTATGCTTTTCAAAAAAGGGGAAATTACATGGAGACAATCTGGAGTTGTTTCGGCAAATAATCTTGAACAAATTATCAATCAATATTCAAACTAAATGAGAAAATTATTTACAATCGCTTTATTAGCAATACTATTCAACAGTTGTGGTAGCGGACAAACCAACTCAACAACAAAGACTAACCTTTCAGCAATCGAGTTTGCGGAAAAATTAAAAGAAATGCCAACCGCTGCAATTCTTGATGTGCGAACACCTGACGAATTTTCAAAAGGACATTTGGCAAACGCATTAAACTATGACTGGAACGGGAACGAATTTGACAAACAGATTGCAACGCTTGATAAATCGCAACCAGTTTTGGTTTACTGTTTAAGCGGAGGTAGAAGTTCATCAGCAGCAACTAAAATGCGTTCAGAAGGTTTCAAAACAGTGTATGAATTAGACGGAGGAATAATGAAATGGAGGGGCGCAAATCTGCCGGAAACCACCGACAATACAGTTACATCAAACGGAATGACCAAACAACAATTTGACGCATTACTCAACTCTGATAAATTAGTGCTGATAGATTTTTATGCCGACTGGTGTGCTCCTTGCAAAAAAATGAAACCATACTTAGATGAAATTTCAAAAGATATGGCAGACAACGTTGTTATAATCCGCATAAACGCAGACAACAACCAAGCCCTTTGCAAAGAATTAAAAATAGATGGACTACCTGTTCTGCAACTCTACAAAAACAAAACTCTGACTTGGACAAATACTGGTTTCATTGACAAAACTGAGGTAGTAAAGCAATTACAATAGACCTTACATTAAAAATACAAGAAAAGAGCCATCAAGCCTACACACTAGGAAAGTGCAAACATCGTGCAAATTTGACACAGCAGACCATTGATCGAAAGAAGGGCAAAACATAATAGCGCTTTGGTAAAAGGGGCGGCTGAAGTTATAAATTGAACATTTGTAATTCTAATTCCACACCATAGCAAAGCCAAAAAAACGGAAAGACCATGGCAAGGACGCCCTAAGCAATGCTACCGTCATCCGGAAGCATGCAACTACCGTGAGTAGTCGTGCGAAAGTCATCCGTAATGGTGCAAGAGTCATCCGTAGCGGTGCGAAAGTCATCCGTAATGGTGCAAGAGTCATCCGGAACGGTGCAACACCCGCCCGAAATGGTGCAAGAGTCATCCTAAGCCGTGCGAAAGTCATCCGTAATGGTGCAAGAGTCATCCGGAACGCTGCAACACCCGCCCGAAGTGGTGCAACAGTCATCCGGAGCCGTGCAAAAGTCATCCGTACTGGTGCAAGAGTCATCCTAAGCAGTGCGAAAGTCATCCGTAATGATGCAAGAGTCATCCGGAACGGTGCAACACCCGCCCGAAGTGGTGCAACATCCGCCCGAAAGCCTAGAAGAATAAAAAGCCATGGGCCGGCAGAACGGCGGGCCAGCGTAAAGGCCTGTGGGCAGAAGCATCGTTCTGCCTTGATTTTTTGCATACTTTTTTATCAAGAAAAAAGTATGAATAAAAAACACTAGAAAACTAAACGGCGGGCCAGCGTAAAGGCCTGTGGGCAGAAGCTTCGTTCTGCCTTGAGTTTTTGCATACTTTTTTATCAAGAAAAAAGTATGAATAACAATATTTGCTTCCTTTTGATCAAGCAAAAGTAAGAAGAAAAAAGCCAGGACCAAGACATGAGCACCCTCCCCAAAAACTCAATTTTTTACAACTAAAAAAGACTTCCCTACAACACTTCTATTACCTAAAAATCGTAATATTACGGTGATGGAATACACGCATAAAAAAGGATTTGCATTTAAAACCTATGAAGCTCCCTTTATAGCTCCATTCGATAAGCTATTCGACATATTTAAGGAACTTATTGTGCATACTTCAGGCGACTTTGATGAGGCTATTGATTGGCTCCGCCAACTGGATAAAGAATACAAGCTCACCGATGAAAATTACACCATCGACGATTTTATTGAAGACCTGAAACAAAAAGGCTACATCAAACAAGAAGTAAATCCCGATGGCACCGGTGGCATGTCCATTACCTCTAAAACCGAACGGGAAATACGCCAAGCAGCCCTCGACCAGATTTTTGGTAATTTAAAAAAATCGGGCACCGGAAATCACAAAACCAAATATGCCGGTAACGGCGACGAGCAAACCGGCGAATTTAGGGCCTATAACTTTGGCGACTCCGTAGAAAGCATTTCGCTTACCGAAAGTTTACGCAATGCACAAATAAACAATGGCGTAGACGAGTTTACCCTCACCGAAAACGACCTGGTAGTGGAAGATGCCCAATACAAGGCGCAAATGAGTACGGTACTCATGATCGACATTAGCCACAGCATGATCTTGTACGGAGAAGATAGAATTACGCCAGCCAAAAAAGTAGCCATGGCTTTGGCCGAACTCATTACCATCCGTTACCCAAAAGACACCCTCGATATTTTAGTATTTGGAGATGATGCCTGGTCTATAGCCATTAAAGATCTCCCCTATTTAACCGTGGGGCCTTACCATACCAACACCGTAGCCGGCTTGCAATTGGCTATGGATATGTTGCGCCGTAAAAGAAATACCAACAAACAAATTTTTATGATCACCGATGGTAAGCCCAGTTGCGTGAAAGAAAAAGATGGCAGGTATTATATGAATAGCAACGGACTGGACCCCTATATTGTGGAACAATGTTATAACCAGGCGCAACAGGCCCGTAAACTGCATATACCCATTACCACATTTATGATTGCCCGTGATGCCTATTTGCAGGAGTTTGTAGATAATTTTACGGCAGCAAATCAGGGCAAAGCGTTTTACACCGGATTAAAAGGTTTGGGCGAAATGATATTTGAAGATTACGAGACCAACCGAAAAAAGAAATTAAAATAACGACTATGAAAATGGAGAATATAAAAACCTTGGGTGAATTGAAAAAATCAGGTTATGTTACCAAAAGCATAAAAGATGAATTGCGCCATAATTTAAGGGAGAAAATAAAATCGGGCAAACCTGTTTTTGAAGGCGTGCATGGTTTTGAAAATACGGTAATCCCAGAATTGGAAAGAGCTATTTTATCACGTCATAATATTAACCTGTTAGGCTTACGCGGACAAGCGAAAACCAGGCTTGCCCGTAAAATGACAGAATTGTTGGATGAGTACATGCCTATAGTTGAAGGTTCGGAGATTAATGATGATCCCTTAAATCCCATTTCACGCTATGCCAAAGAATTGATAGCCGATAAAAAAGATAATACGCCTATAAGTTGGATACATAGAAACGATCGTTTTTTTGAAAAGCTGGCTACACCCGATGTAACTGTGGCCGATATTATTGGTGATGTGGATCCCATTAAAGCAGCGAACCTGAAATTGTCGTACGCCGATGATCGAGTGATTCACTATGGAATGATACCCAGAGCCAACCGCTGCATTTTTGTGATCAATGAATTGCCTGACTTACAAGCACGGATACAAGTAGCCTTGTTTAATATATTGCAAGAAGGTGATGTGCAAATACGAGGGTATAAAGTGCGCTTACCGCTTGATATGCAATTTGTATTTACCGCCAACCCCGAAGATTATACCAACAGAGGAAGCATTGTTACTCCATTAAAGGATAGAATTGGTTCGCAAATTCTTACACATTACCCGGAAACCATTGGCATAGCCAAAATAATAACGGCTCAAGAAGCAAAGCTGGACGAAGATCAGTCGAACTCGGTTTATGTACCCTCTTTGGCAAAAGATATTTTAGAGCAAATAAGTTTTGAAGCCCGTGAAAGTGAATATGTAGACAGCAAAAGTGGCGTAAGTGCCCGTATGAGTATTACGGCTTACCAAAATTTAATTAGTACCGCCGAACGTAGAGCTTTAAAATTAGGGATTGATAAAACGACAGTCCGCTTGGCCGACTTCATGGGGATTATACCAGCCATTACAGGCAAAGTTGAATTGGTATATGAAGGTGAACAAGAGGGAGCCGCCATGGTTGCCCAAAAATTAATTGCCGATGCGGTAGCTACCTTGTTCCCCACCTATTTCCCAAAAATTGGAAAATTAGAAAAAGACCCCAGTATAAGTGCATATGCTGACATTATAGACTGGTTTGAAAATGAACCCGGCTTAGAATTGTTAGATGATGCTACGGATGTAGACTATAAAAAAGAACTGGATTCGATAAAACCATTAAACGAGCTGATAAAAAAATACCAGCCAGAAACAAGCAAAGAAGATGCCTACTTTTTAAAAGAGTTTGTATTGTGGGCCTTGGTTGAATATAAAAAACTGAGTAAAGATAGATTTGTAGAAGGATTTCAGTTTAGTGATTTGTTTACGAGGTAATAATGATGTGCTAAAATTTGTAAATTAATTATATTGCATTACCAAGGTACCAAAGTCACTACAAACACTTGATAATAGCGAACCGATAAACAACACCCAAGCCATACATTAGGAACTAAAAACAATACTATGAACGTATCGAAATTGTTAGAAAACCTGTATCAAAAGCTTCTTTCAAAAAAAACTAAGGAAAAAAGTGAACGGGTTATCTTATGGATTGCTCTGGTGAGTTTTATCCTTCACTTGGTACTAATTGGATTGATCCATTTTAATATTATTGCTATTGATGAGCCGTCAAACCTATTAAAAAATCCTATTGCTGCCATTTATACCCCATTTTCGTTTATATTGGTTTATGAGGTGTATCTTTTAATTTACTACCTCCCAAAATCAACTTCTACGTATATCTCTAAGCAATATGAAATTATTGCGCTCATTATTATTAGACGATTGTTCAAAGACCTTTCCGATTTATCACTTACGTCTAATTGGTTTAACACTAAAAATGATTTACAGTTTACCTATGATTTAGTAGCATCTGTTTTATTATTCTATTTAATTTATCTGTTCCATATTCAAAAAAGCAAAGTATATAGAACGAATGAAAATAGTGAAGCCCATTCTTTAAGTATTTCGAAATTTATAAATGCAAAAAAATGGATAGCTACAGCCTTAGTTCCTACACTTGTAGTTATTGCGCTCTATTCTTTCTTCAATTGGAGTATTGGTATCTTTCAACCGCTTGAAAGCAACGCTATTTCTTTCCAAAACATCAATAATATTTTCTTTGAACAGTTCTTCAATATTTTGATTATTGCCGATGTAATATTATTGTTATTTTCGTTTTTCCACACAGACGAGTTCCACAAAGTCATTCGAAACTCGGGATTTATCATTTCAACTATATTAATTCGAATTTCTTTTTCTGTTAGCGGTATCATGAATACGGTGCTGATTGTTTCTGCTATTTTATTCGGGCTTTTAATACTTTTCATTCATAATAAATTTGAAAAGCAGCTAGCAAAAAAATGAAGAATAAAAAGATAACAATGAAATCCATCACAACCAGCTTAAAAGTATTTGGTCTCTATATGATCCTCATTCCTGGAATTGGGCTAATGACTGTCCCCCGATTTTATGCTTGACTTATTTAAGTTAAGCCATGGCGAAGAATTATGGATACCCCGAATGTTGGGGCTACTGGCATTTATTATTGGAGTTTTTGATTTTTATATTGGCAAGCATGCTCTTCATAAACTGTACCAACTAACCATAATAGTTAGGTATGTGGCCACTGTATTTATGATTAGTTTATGGTTAAAAGGAGAAGTTGAAGTAGCCATTCTCTTATTTGCGGCCATAGATGCCGCTGGTGCAACATGGACATTAATTGCTATAAAAAATACGATTTCTCCAAAAAGCTAAAAGCCACAAAGCAAGTAAAAACCTAATTTTATGATCATTATTGAGGTCATTCAGAAGATTATCTTAGCCGCTTTTAACAGTACTCTATACTA
>JBIIBV010000066.1:0-7153 GCA_044239195.1 Sphingobacteriaceae bacterium
CCCGGTGTTGCCACTACAATTTGTACACCACGTTTAATTTGGCGTAATTGATCGGAGATGGCGGCGCCACCGTAAACGGCAACTACGTGTACATCGGGTACATTTTTAGCATAATTTTTTAAATCGTTGGTAATTTGTAAACAAAGCTCCCTAGTTGGGCATAATATTAATGCTTGTGGGTAGTTTTGAGAAAAGTCCAGTAATTCTAACAATGGAAGACCAAATGCTGCGGTCTTTCCGGTTCCGGTTTGAGCTAATCCGACAAAATCGTTGCTGCCTGAAAGTAATACCGGGATGGCTTGTTCCTGGATTGGTGTAGGGTTTTCAAACCCTAGTTCAGTGATGGCATTAACAATATCATGACGGATACCCAAGGTACTAAATGGGTTCATGATAATATATAAGTTCCGGCCTCATTGCCGGAATTGCTGCAAAGGTATGGTTAATTATTGGATTTTTAAGCACTTAGCGCAAACGATCGGCCGAGCGGATGAGGTTTTCATCTTTTCGGATGCCTCTAATGGCCAAAATAAATAGCAATACGGCGATGGATGGAAGCATGGCGCCAATGCCGTAATTATCGCTCGTAAAGCTGGGTTTATCGGCTACTTGTTGGATAGTTTTGGCTAGCCAAAAGCTGAAGCCCAAAACGGCTACAATTCCCAAATAACATAGCTTAATTTGTAAGGGACGGTTTTGGTAGAAAAAGATAATTACAAAAGGAAATACAGCCAATAGTACACAAACAATGGTTAATAAGGTAAATGGCTGGGTTTGTACCACCTGTTGCTGTATGCCTTCGTATACTCCGGTTACTTTGGCAGCATGTGCCTTGCCATCTACACCCAACCATTGTACAGTTGGAAATAAGAATAGTGCAAATAATGCGGTACTTGCTAAAAAAAGCCAAATGGTTTGAATACGTTGGAGCATCTTAGTGGTATTTTTATCAAATATACGGCTTTGTTTCAAAATATGCTTTCAGTAAACGACTTAGCTACATCCAACTGATGATTTGATATTGACTTGTGTAAAAGAATATTAAATCTATCTAATGAGAGTTAAAACACCTTAAAAAATAGTGATTTCACTAAGTCTGAATAACACCCACATTGTACCGTTCTGTAATTGGCGCATGATTAGCAGCTTCTATTCCCATACTCACTATTTTACGCGTTTCAGTGGGATCAATAACACCATCTACCCAAAGTCTGGCAGCTGCATAATATGGACTTAATTGTTCGTTATATTGCTTCAAAATTTTATCTAAAAGCTCTTTCTTCTCTTCCGCACCGATTGCGAATCCTTTAGATTTTAATGCGGCTTCTTGTATTTTCAGTAAGGTATTACCCGCCGCAGCACCACTCATTACGGCCATTTGAGCGGTTGGCCAAGCGTAGATAAGGCGTGGGTCATAAGCTTTTCCGCACATAGCGTAGTTGCCAGCTCCATAGCTATTGCCAACAATAAAAGTAAACTTTGGCACCACTGAATTGGCCATTGCATTTACCATTTTTGCCCCGTCTTTTATAATTCCGCCTTGTTCCGATCTACTTCCAACCATAAAGCCCGTTACATCTTGAAAAAAGACCAAAGGGATTTTCTGTTGGTTACAATTCATAATAAATCGAGCTGTTTTATCGGCTGAGTCACTATAAATAACACCTCCCATTTGAAGTTCTGGCTTGCCACCAGGCTTTTTGGCTTTAACCATTTCTCTTTGGTTGGCAATAATTCCTACAGCCCAACCGTCTATTCTAGCCAGCCCACATATAATGCTTTTTCCATACTCTTGTTTATATTCTTCTAAGCTGCCTTCATCTACTATTGTTTCTAAAACTGATAGCATATTGTATGGTTTTGTTCTATCCAAGGGTACAATACTGAATACTTCTTCAGGGTTTAATTTGGGCAAAATCGCTTCTTTTCTATCAAAACCGGCCTTTAAATTATGCCCAATTTTATCCATTACACTTTTTATTGCATCTAAGCAAGCTTGGTCGTTTGGATATTTGTTGTCTGTAACTCCTGATATTTCAGAATGTGTAGATGCCCCCCCTAAAGTTTCAGCATCCACGTCTTCGCCAATGGATGATTTTACCAAATAAGGGCCTGCTAAATAAACGGAGCCAGTTCCTTCCACAATAAACGCATAATCTGACATAATTGGCAAATAAGCTCCCCCAGCAACACAACTTCCCATTATTGCTGCCAATTGGGGAATTCCCATGGACGACATTCGAGCATTATTCCTGAATATGCGTCCAAAGTGCTCTTTGTCAGGAAAAATTTCATCCTGCATGGGTAAATAAACTCCTGCTGAATCAACTAAATAAATTATTGGAAGCCTATTTTCCATGGCTATTTCTTGTGCCCTTAGATTTTTCTTTCCTGAAATTGGAAACCATGCCCCAGCCTTTACAGTGGCATCGTTTGAGACAATGACACAAAGTCTGCCTTTAACATACCCTAAAACGCAAATCGCTCCTCCATTTGGACAGCCACCTTCTGCTTCATAAAGCCCATCGCCTGCAAACTTGCCTATTTCCACATATTCGGTATTTAAATCCAAAAGATAAAATATGCGTTCCCAAGCAGTTAATTTCCCTTTTTCTTTATGTTTTTTTATTTTTTCAATCCCTCCGCCAAGTTTTAATGCTTCAGTTTTTTTATGTAGAAGTTCTAATAGCTCATTCATGTAATTTGTTTTCTCAATTGTGAAACCATTTGTAATATAATCCTCATTCTAGAATAGATTGGAAAGGAATATTTTTTATTTTACAAACTATAATAATTAAAAGTATTTGATTTAATCTAATTATTCATCAAGTATGGTTAAAATTGTAAAAAGTATAAAATTATAAGTGATATTTATTTAAATAATAATAATAATAATAATGGAACAGGATATGAATTTAATAAGGCAGAGTGCTAAAGATTTTGCTGAAACACACATAAAACCTATGGTGATGGTTTGGGATGAGGATCAAACGTTTCCATTAGACCTTTTTAAGAAATTAGGAGAGCAAGGATTTATGGGAATTTTAGTACCAGAACAATACCAAGGATCTGGATTGGGCTATCAAGAATATATAACCATTTTAGACGAAATATCTAAAGTTTGCGGTTCAATTGGTTTGTCGGTAGCAGCTCATAACTCACTTTGCACCAATCACATATTGAGTTTTGCAAATGAATCACAAAAGCAGAAATATCTTCCAAAATTGGCAACAGGTGAATGGATAGGTGCTTGGGGACTTACCGAAACCGGTTCGGGCTCTGACGCAGGAGGCTTGGCAACTGTGGCTCAAAAAGATGGGGATTATTATATTTTAAACGGCTCTAAAAATTTTATAACCCATGCCATAAGTGCACAAGTGGCCGTAGTTATAGCAAGAACCGGAGAAAAAGGAGATAGTCATGGGATGACTACTTTTATTATTGAAAAAGGAACTGCTGGTTTTTCTTCTGGGAAAAAAGAAAATAAATTGGGTATGAGAGCTTCTGAAACAGCTTGTTTGTTTTTTGATAATTGTAGAATACACAAAGACCAAGTAATTGGTAAAGAAGGTGATGGATTTATTCAAGCTTTAAAATTATTGGATGGGGGAAGGATTTCTATTGCCGCCTTGTCATTGGGAATTGCCAAAGGAGCTTATGAATGTGCATTAAAATATGCCAACGAAAGAGAACAATTCAATCAAAAAATATTTGATTTTCAGTCAGTTGGTTTTAAATTGGCAGAAATGGCCACTGATATTGAAGCGGCAGAGCTTTTAACCAGAAAAGCAGGAATGATGAAAGAAAATGGAGAAAAAGTTACAAAGATGGGTGCTATGGCCAAACTTTTTGCTTCAGAAACCGCAGTGGAAGTATCGAATGAAAGTGTCCAAATTTTTGGTGGTTATGGTTTTACAAAAGACTTTCCTGCTGAAAAATATTTTAGAGATGCAAAATTATGTACGATAGGTGAGGGGACATCGAGCATTCAAAAAATGGTGATTTCTAGAGAAATTAAGAAAGATGTTAAATAGTAATGAAATAGTTCTAGTGGAATGTCCAAGGGATGCTATTCAGGGAATTAAAGAAATGATTTCTGCTGAAAAAAAAGCTAACCATATTAACAATCTTTTAAAAAGTAATCTTTTCGATTGGATAGATTTTGGGAGTTTTGTTTCGCCTAAAGCAATACCTCAAATGGCTGACACAAAAGAAGTATTGGATAAAATAGAGCTTAATAGCACAAAGCTTTTGGCTATTGTAGTAAACGAAAAAGGGGCGTTAGAAGCATGCAATTTCGACAAAATTACGTATTTGGGCTATCCTTTTTCTATTTCAGAAGTATTTCAAAAGCGAAATACCCAATCCACTATAGAAGAGTCGTTTGAGAAACTGAAAAACATAGTTGAAATTTCAAAAAAGCATGCTAAGATTCCAGTGGTGTACATTTCGATGGCTTTCGGAAATCCGTATGGGGAAATATGGACCAAAGAATTGGTTTTTGAATGGATAAAAAAAATAGCTGCCTTGGGTGTAGTTGAGTTTTCTTTGGCCGACACCACCGGTGAAGCTACTAATATGCAAATTAAGGAACTATTTGAGGCCTGTATTCAAAAATTCTCTAGTATTCGAATTGGCGCTCATTTTCATTCCGAAAAAGCTAGTAGTTTAGAAAAAATCAAGACTGCTTTTCAAGCGGGTTGTAGAAAGTTTGATGGTGCTATTTTAGGCTTTGGAGGTTGCCCTTTTGCAAACAATGATATGGTAGGAAATATTCCAACGGAAGACTTGTTACGTTATTTTAAAAGAGGAAGTGAACAGCAAATTTTAGAATTACAAACTAGTTTTCAAAATATGATAGCATGAAATATAATTTTATCAAAACAAGTATAGATCACCATGTTTTTAAGCTGACTTTAGCTAGGCCTGAAAAAAGGAATGCCTTTACCCCAACAATGGTAAATGAAATAAGTCACGCTATTAACGAAGCTAACGTTAACAAAACGGTGCGGTTGGTTTTGATAAATGCCGAGGGGCCGGTTTTTTGTGCTGGGATGGATATGAAAACTTTTGAAAATCCGGAATTCGATACCTTGAATCCAGAAATTCAGAATCAAAATATTTCATTAGCAACTGCTATTAGGCAATTAAATAAACCCAGTATTGCAATTGTAGAGGGAGATGTGATAGCCGGTGGTTTCTTAATTGTTTTAGAATGTACTTATATTTTTGCTAATAAAGAAGCCAAGTTTTCTTTACCGGAAGTAAAAAGGGGTATTTTCCCATTTCAGGTTTTGGCTTCTTTAATAAAGTATATACCTCAAAATAAAGCACTTGATTTATGTATAACTGCCAAAGTTATCTCAGCCATAGAAGCAAAGGATTTGGGAATAGTTTATGGTTTTTTAGAAGAAAGTAATATTAAAGAATTAATAAGCAGGATCATCGAAAATGCCCCAAAAGCAATTTATTCAGGTTTTGAAGCAATAAAAAAACTTAGCGAATTGTCTGAAACGGAAAAAATTCCTTTTTTACTACAATCTTTGGAAAACTTAAAACAAACCAAGGATGCCAAAGAAGGGATGTCGGCATTCTTTGAAAAAAGAGTTCCTAAATGGCTAAATGAGTAGATGTTCAAATTAAAACCCCTTTTAACATCATTTGGCGGACCTTATATTTCTCTAATTTAGAGGTTTTAGACCTATTTTTTGAAAGCCAAAAATGGCATCTTGATTTAATAATTAAAAAAAACTAACAGAAACTAATTTTTCGGAACGCAGGATGCCGTTGGTCTTTACATCGGCATAGCGTACCTTTGCCAATAGATGGCACAACGGTTTTTTTTAGAAATAGCTTATAAGGGCACCGCTTACCACGGTTGGCAGGTGCAAGAAAATGCCCTTACCGTACAAGCCGTGCTCAACCAAGCCTTAGAAACCATTTTGCGCCATCAGGTAGAAACGGTAGGCTGTGGCCGAACCGATACGGGTGTGCATGCCAGCCAGCATTTTGTACATGTAGATACCGATCTAGAACTTAATGAACGCCACCTGCACAGCCTAAATGCCATTTTACCTGATGATATTGCCCTAATGCGTTTTCTGCCCGTAGCCCCCGAGGCCCATGCCCGTTTCGATGCTACTTTACGAGCGTATGAATACCACATTCATACGCAGAAAAACCCCTTTAGAGCCGATTTTTCGTGGTTGGTAAAAGAAAGCCTAGATATAACCTTGATGAATGAAGCAGCAACATTTTTGTTAGACTATACCGATTTTTCTTGCTTCAGTAAATCCAATACCCAAACCTTTACCAATAATTGCAAAATTGAGTCGGCCTATTGGCAAGAAACACAGTTTGGTTTGGTGTTTTGTATTTCGGCTGATCGTTTTTTGCGCAATATGGTCCGAGCTATTGTGGGCACCTTGGTGGACATTGGCCAAGGAAAAATACCTCCATCGGCTATTCGCAACATTATTGAAAGTAAAAACAGATCAAATGCTGGTGTCTCGGTGCCGGCTTGTGGCCTAGTGTTAACAGAAGTTCATTATCCATATATATAACATGGCCGCTATTACCGGAAAAGCAGTAGATATTAAGCTCTTAAGCAGAGTGTTTGCCTATGTAAAGCCTTATAAACGAAGTTTATTTTGGGCTATCATTTGCACCATTTTGTTGGCAGTTTTGGCTCCCTTGCGTCCTTTACTAATCGAAAGAACTATAGATAAATACATTGTGTTAAACGATGCGCAAGGCTTGTTGGATATGACCTTGCTCATGATTGGCCTTTTATTGACGCAAACAGGCATACAATATTACCATACCTTTATTACCAATGCACTCGGCCAATCGGTTATTCACGATTTGCGTATGGATATCTTTACCCACATTTCCAACTTACGCTTACGTTATTTCGATCGCACGCCCATAGGCCAATTAATTACACGAACGGTATCTGATTTAGAAACCATTGCCGATATTTTTTCCGAAGGCTTAATTTCTATTGTGGGCGATGTGCTGCAAATTGTGACCATTATTACCTGTATGCTTATATATAGCTGGCAATTGACACTCGTAGTTTTGGCGCCCATGCCTTTACTTTTACTAGCTACTTATGTATTTAAAGAGGCCATTAAAACAGCTTTTCAGGAAG
>JBIIBV010000019.1:0-25905 GCA_044239195.1 Sphingobacteriaceae bacterium
GTTGTAAAAAACCTACTCATCATTAATATCATCTTTTATATAGCTACGCTATTATTTAGTAAAGGCGGAGCGTATCCTATGGTAGAGTATTTCGGTGTATTTTATTTCGATTCGCCCAATTTCAAGATTTGGCAGGTAATTACCTACATGTTTATGCACAGCCCGGTGAGTTTTGCGCATATTTTGTTCAACATGTTTGCCCTCTATACCTTTGGTTCGCAGCTCGAATATTTGTTCGGCGCCAAGCGGTTTTTAAATTTTTATTTGATTACCGGTTTGGGTGCTTTGGCTTTGCAAATGGCTATCCAGGCCATGGAGGTATACGGTATTGCCGGTAGTATTACCATTGATGTAGCAACCTATAGTTCTAGCAATCCAGATCATCTGCGTACCCTGCAAGAAATTTATTACGGACCCATGTTGGGCGCCTCGGGAGCTATTTTCGGCTTATTAACAGCGTTTGGCTTGTTATTTCCCAATGCCGAATTGTTCATCATGTTTATCCCCGTGCCTGTAAAAGCCAAATACATCATTCCGGTTTACATCCTTATTGAATTGTTTTTGGGTTTTGCTCAATTTAGTGGCGATTCGGTAGCGCATTTTGCGCATCTGGGTGGTGCACTTTTTGGTTTTATATTGATGAAAGTTTGGCGCATACGTAAACCCTGGGATTTTTATTAAGCTACCATGAGAAGAGGAAAAGCGCATATTGGTTTTTTGAGCAAATTTTTAGTGTTCTTAAATGCACTTGCGGTATTCTTTTTGCTACTTTCTTATTTAGCTCCTTATGTAAATCCTGCTAGTTATTGGCCCATAGCTTTTGTGGGCTTGGCTTATCCCTTTATTTTGCTATTTAATTTGCTTTGTGTGGTATTCTGGTTGTTCCGTAAACCTGTTTTTGCGGTACCGTCGGCAGTTGCTGTACTATTGGGGTGGAATGTACTTACGAGTTTTGTTGGTTTTAGAGAATCTACCGCTATTGAGGTTCCCAAATCGTCGCCAGATTTTGTGCGCATTATGACCTACAATGTGCACAGCTTTAAAAAGTTTGGCTTTCAGAATGAAGAAACCATTCGCGATCAAATACTTACCATTATTCGTAAAGAGCAGCCCGATGTGATTTGTTTCCAAGAGTTTTTTAGTCGTAATAGGGGAAAATACAATTTCAAAAAACTCATAAAAGAGATTTTACATACTCAGCATTATTACTTCGAACCTGCAACCGATAATGGTTTTGAAGCCATTGGCTTGGCTATTTTTTCTAAGTTCCCGATTGTGAAAAAGGGGAGTATCCGTTTTGATGAAAAACAACGAGGAAACGAAGCTATTTATACTGATCTACTTTATCAGAAACAAACCTTTAGGGTGTATAATGTGCATTTGCAATCCATTAAATTTCAACCCGAAGATTACGAGTATTTGCACCAAGTGCAAGAAGATATTCAAACAGATATGAGTTCGTCTCGTAGAATTGGGGGGCGTTTAAAACGAGCCTTTATAAAACGTAGCAAGCAAGTAGCCTTGGTAAAAAAACATACTAGCACCTGCACAACGCCTTATCTGTTGGCTGGCGATTTTAACGATACGCCTGTTTCGTATACCGTACACCAAATGGCCGATGGCCTAGTGAATAGCTTTAACGTAAAGGGAAGTGGCTTGGGTATTACCTACAATGGCGATTTCCCTAATTTTCAAATCGATTATATTTTGGCTACGCCTAACTTTGGAGTTAGAAATTACCGCATTATTGATAAAAAGCTATCCGACCATTTTGCTGTTCGGGCAGATTTAGAACTAGATAACTAAGCATTTTTATACCTTTGTGGCATGAAAAACCAAGTACAGGTTTATAATACCTTAACTAGAAGCAAAGAACAATTTACGCCGCTACATCCGCCTTTGGTGGGTATGTATGTTTGTGGTCCTACCGTGTATAGCGATGTGCATTTAGGCAATTGTCGCACCTTTGTTTCTTTCGATTTAATTTACAGGTATTTGCTGCACTTGGGCTATAAAGTGCGCTATGTGCGCAACATTACCGATGCTGGTCATTTAGAGGGCGACCGCGACGAAGGAGATGATAAATTCGCTAAAAAAGCCAAGCTAGAGCAGGTAGAACCCATGGAGATTGTACAGCGTTACACCTTGGGTTTCCATGAGGTAATGGGCTTGTTAAATACCTTGCCACCAAGCATCGAGCCAACCGCTACCGGCCACATTGCCGAGCAAATAGAAATGGTAAAAGAGATTTTGGCAAGTGGTTTGGCCTATGAAGTAAATGGTACCGTATATTTTGATGTAGAAAAATACAGCCAAACCAATAACTACACCATTTTAACCAACCGCCAATTAGAAGATTTACTAGCCAACACTCGTGAGTTGGGTGGGCAAGACGATAAAAAAGGACGTTTAGATTTTGCACTATGGATTAAAGCCAAGCCCGAGCATATTATGCGGTGGCCGTCGCCATGGGGTTGGGGTTTTCCGGGCTGGCATATCGAATGTTCGGCTATGAGTAAAAAATATTTAGGCGATACTTTTGATATTCATGGTGGCGGTTTAGATTTAGCAGCTACGCATCATACCAACGAAATTGCACAATCGCAGGCATGTAATCACCACGAGCCTGCCCGTTATTGGATGCACACCAATATGCTTACCGTAAACGGCACCCGCATGTCTAAAAGTGCTGGCAACGGCTTTTTACCGGGCGAATTGTTTAGTGGCAATCACCCCTTGTTAAGCAAGGCTTTTTCGCCTATGACCGTTCGGTTCTTTATGCTGCAAGCGCATTACCGCAGTACGCTCGATTTTTCGAATGAAGCCTTAGAAGCCTCAGAAAAAGGCTTTAAACGCTTGTTGCATGCAGTTGACTTGTTAGATGGCTTAAATGTAAGCGATAAATCTACCTGCGATATTGCTGCCTTAAAAGCACGTGGCTATGCGGCCATGAACGATGATTTTAACAGCCCTATTCTTATTGCCGAACTGTTTGAAGCCGTAAAATTGATAAACGGCATAAACGATGGAAAAGTGCAAATTTCTGCTACCGATTTAGCTAGCCTAAGCCAATTTGTAAAACAAATGGTATTCGATGTATTGGGCTTAAAGTCGGAAGGCAATGAAGGTACGGAGCTTGCACCATTAATGGATTTAGTTATTAAACTTCGCAACGAAGCAAAGGCGAAACAAGATTACGCTACTTCCGATAAAATACGCATTGCCTTACAAGAGGCCGGCATTCAGCTAAACGATAGCAAAGAAGGCACTACTTGGATTAAATTGTAGAAATTATTTCCCAGTTCTTACGTGTGTTAGTGTGTTTTTGAAATAAAAATTATCATTGTTACGTTCTATTCCTTTAGGATTCACGGATAGGATTGAGAAAGCAAAATAAACAAAGTAAAACCCTATCCCTGGTAGTAAATGAGCTAGTAAAAGCGGGGTATACTACTGAGTTTTTATACGAACGAAATAGCTTTTGTTGCCAGGCGGGTGCTGAAAAGTGTTTGCTTAAGCCCCACGACTTGGTGATTACGCAGATTTATCGTTTCGAAGGCATGAACGATCCATCGGATAGTGCGGTAGTTTATGCATTAGAAAGTAAGCAAGGTAAAAAAGGATTATTAATAGATGCTTATGGCGTTTATGCCGATGAGCATAAAGCAACTTTCCTGAAAAATATTCCTATTCGAGAAACTAATTAGCCAGTGGCGGAGTAGACCAATCTTGCAAATCTTTGCAGCTAGCGTATTCCGGATCTATTTTAATAAAGGTGCTTTTTCTACGTTTTTCGAACCAGGCACTTACCACTTTGTTTACTTCATCTTCGTAGGCGGCATCCTTAATTTTTGGGTAATCTTGTTCTAAGCTAGCCTTGTGTGGCCCAATTCTCGATTTTAAAAATACAAAACGATACCCTTGCTGCCCAGCCGGTGAAGCAAAACTAGAGGGTTTAGAAATGGTACCCACTTTCATGGTATCAATAGTTAAGAACAAAGCCGGATCTAATTTATCGGTAGGAATAAAGGTGCTTCTACTTTGTACGTTTTCGGCATTCAGCATCATTCCGCCATTAAATTTGGTATCGTTATCATCAGAGTGAAGTGAAGCTGCAGCCGAAAAGTCTAATTTTTTTGTACTTACCAAATTATACACACTATCTGCAAGGGCTTTGCAGCGCTCTAAACTTGCAGGAGTAGGCTCTGTTTTAATTAAAATATGTTGTGCTCTCACTTGTTCGCCCCGGCGCTCCATAACTTTAAGTACGTGAAATCCGTACTCGGTTTCAAATACTTGCGACATTTCGCCGGGTTTTATTTTAAACGCATTGGCAGCAAATTCTTTTACCAACATGGTGCGGTCCATAAAGCCTAAATCGCCACCTTCGGTAGCCGAACCTAAATCCTGAGAATACAATCGAGCCAAGGTGCCAAAATCTTCGCCACCTTTTATACGCAAACGGAGGGCTTCTACTCTATCACGGTAAGCTTCTTTTTCTTTTTTCGTGAGTTTGGGGTACAGCACCACGGCACCCACCTCTACTTCGGTATTAAAAGATGGTAAACTATCTTTCGGAATACGATCAAAATATTTTTTTACATCGTCGGGGCTTACCGATACTTTTTCGGAAATAGTGCCCTGCATTTTATTGGCCACCAATTGTTCGCGAATATCGGGTCTAATTTCATCTTTGTATTGTATTACCGAACGGTTTAAGAACTGCTCCAAACGCTCTTGCCCGCCAGCACGACTTATCATGGTACGCATTCTGCGGCTAATTTCGTCGTCAACTTGCTCTTCGGTAACCGTTACCGAATCTATAATGGCTTGTTGTGATAGTAATTTCTGTGTTAGTAATTGTTGTAAAAAATAGCATTTTAAGGTTTCATCGGCGGGGTTGCCTTGCGCCAAGTATTGGGCGTATTGCATTTCTAAATCCGATTTTAGGATAATGGCATTACCTACCACGGCAACTACTTTATCTAATGCAACTTTTTGTGCTTTTGCTACTTGAGAACTAAGCCCGATGATAATGAATATAATCCCTGCTATTTTTTTCATTTCTTTATATGGATGTGTGCACGATGAAACTAAACTGTTTTTAAATCACCTAAACCGTCGCAAAATTATCAGATATAATCAATTATTCAGCCTAATTGGGTAAAATTAATCGAAAATCACGTTTATAAACTTAATGGAGTCCAATTTAGGGCTTTAATTGTAATAATACCTGCTCTTTAACTATTTTTAACAGCTCAGCTTTTCTTATCTTTAGGCCATGTCTTTACTCAGTAACAATGCAAAAGCCCTACACATTCTTTTTAATGAAGAGCTGTATGCCATTGATACCTCTAAAGAAGATAAAGTAGTCCAAGAGTCCATTGAATTCGATTATCTGGGCGGTAACAATCGTTTTTTTCTATTGCTGGTTCATAGTCCCAACGAAAAATACCTAGAGAAGCAGCACCTAGAGTTACTTTTAAAAATTTTACAAGCAAAAGGTCTGCAGCTAGAAGACGTAGCCATTTTGAACACAGCCAATCAGCCAGAACTAAGTTTCGAGGCTTTACAAACTTTTTTTGCTTGTGCTAAAATTTGTTTGTTCGGCATTGCCCCAGCTACCTTAGGCTTAGACAATATGGCCTCTAACGAACCATTTACACACGAAGGTGTTCGGGTATTGGCCACCTTTAGCTTGGCTGAGTTGGAGCAAACCCAACATAAAAAAGTGGCTTTTTGGAATGTAATGAAAGCCTTTTAGTTTTTATGGACTTGATATTTGCTACCCATAACCAACACAAACTCGAAGAAATTCAAG
The DNA here is from genome assembly GCA_044239195.1 of Sphingobacteriaceae bacterium. Classification (GTDB taxonomy): domain Bacteria; phylum Bacteroidota; class Bacteroidia; order Sphingobacteriales; family Sphingobacteriaceae; genus JAIPAN01. The sequence continues at coordinate 5,822 of JBIIBV010000019.1, forward strand.
AACTAGTAGCCAGTGCAGGCATTCGCTTGCGCAGTTTAACAGATATAGGTTGTGCCGACGAAATTGACGAAACAGGTACCACCTTTGAAGCTAACGCCAGCATAAAAAGCCGGTATGTATTTGAGCAGTTCGGCTTAAATTGTTTTGCCGACGATTCTGGTTTGGTAGTAGATGCGCTCCATGGAGGGCCGGGCATTTATTCAGCTAGATATTCAGGCAGCACAGACCCCAAAGTAAATTTAGAATTGGTATTGGAACGTATGGAGGGCCAAACCAATAGAACGGCCCGCTTTGTATCGGTAATTTCTTTGGTGTTCGATGGGCAAACCCACCTTTTTAGGGGAGAAGTAGAAGGCACCCTAGCCACCGAATGTGCGGGTGTTGAAGGCTTTGGCTACGATCCTATTTTTATTCCCAATGGATATGCGTGTACGTTTGCCGAAATGAGTTTAGCCGAGAAAAATCGCATTTCACACCGCTCTAAAGCCCTAAGTCTGCTCTTCCAATTCTTAAAAAGTAGAGCTTAATTCTTTTTCAATTTCTTTTTAGGTGCCGTCGTTTTTGTAGCCGGCTTGCTCACTAAAGCTTTTTTTGGTGGTGCTTGGTACATACTCGGAATAATGGATTCTTTAGAAAGTGGGCGATCCTTTGGCTTCCAAATAAAGCCTTCAAGTAGCTCCTTATCTTTCTCTATTTTTTCCATTGGATTGAATACCATTTCTGGTTTTTTAATGAAATAAATATCATTCAGGCTGTTTTTCCCAAATAATATTTTAATCCGACTACTTATCGAGCGGTTCATGCCCGAGTAGCTTCCGTCTTCTTCTTTTAGGTAATATATACTTTCCGAATTGCCATCTGCAAATAAGCGCTCCAGTGTATTATTTTTAAAGTAGCCAGTCATCAGTTTGCCTCGTACTTGGTTAAATTTGGTAGAATCGTCCTCGGTATTGGCAATAAAGCCCTTGGTAATGAGGAGCATTTTATGCAACTGCCTATCTTTTAGTTGCAGGTAAATGGTATCGGCACTTAGTTGCGAACCTTGGGTCCAAACCATGGGGTTGGTGTAACAGCGCATAATAGAGTCGCTGTAATTAAAATAGAGCGAATCGGCCTTGGCCTGTAAATCCGATTTAAATACCTTAACGTGGTGGTATGCCGATAAAGTCCGTGTTTTTACGGTATCTAGATTAGCCTCTTCGGGTATCTTTTCTGGAATAGTCGACGCTTGTTTTTTAACAGCTTTGGCTGCCTGCTTTTCTTCTTTTTTGCTAGGAGCCTCAATAGGTTCTGTAGCTACTTTTACAGGTGTATTGTTGCTATCCTCTTCTGGAATGCCGGTGTCTGTAGTGCTAACCTTTTCCGTTTCAGCCATAATTTCTAAATCGTTTTTAGGCTCCATTACCTGAAGTGGCTTCAAATTCCTTCGCAGTACCACTCTACTTAATAAAGTATCGGCCGTTAGCCAAATAGAATCTACTCCGGTAGAGTCGTTCTCGGTACTTAAAATAACATAGGCATTTTGAGTAACTAAGGTGCTTTCATCGGCCTTTTTATAAATACCCAAATTTCCTTTTAGGATAATTTTGTCGGCGGTATCAATAAACACAATGTTTTTAACGGCTCGTCCATAACCACGTTTGCCATCGTAAAATAAGCTATCGCCAGTAAGGCTTTTACTGCCTTGCGTGTATAAATTGTTCTTGCCAAACTTGGCCTGGTCATAAATGGTATTGTATTCCCCATTTTCGGTATACAGCGTATCGTCTTTCCCCTTAATTTTTGTAGGGCCATAGAAATACGAAATTTTTGAACCTGTGTTATAGCGGAGCGTATCCGAATTAATAGTGGTATTTGGTGAAGTAACCACCACGTTGTATCGGAAATAGGCGTCTCTACTATTTGCGAAATAATAGCCATTTTTACTCACCAATACATTTTTGCCATTTACAATTTTACCCCCTCCGGTATAGGTGCCAATTCGGGTACCTAAGTTGTAGGTAAGGTATTCGGTGGTTAAAACCGCATCGCCATCAACCATGCGCACACGGCGTGTAAGCAGGGCAATTTTGGTATTGCCATTGTAGTTTAGCGTATCCGAATAAATTTTAGTGCCACTTGTTTGCGTAATAACTACATTCCCAAAGGCGTCAAAGGTGTTTTGGGCTTGATTAAATAAAGCACTATCTGCCGATAGGGTAGAACCATCTTGCGAAAAAACTGGGCGTATTACTTTTAATAAATCTACATTGGGCATGCCAATTATTTTTAGCGACGACACCAATTGTACCCGAGACTTTTGCTGACCTTTAGCAGCTAGTACCAGGCCTAGTAGCAAGAAAGTGAATACGAGTTTTTTCACGCTACAAAATTAGTTTTTTGGCAAAGGATATTAATAAATAAATTTGGATAATGTTAGCCACCGAAAAATTCACCCAGTTTATACATCAAAACGCACTTTTTAATCCAGAAGAGCGTGTTTTGCTAGCACTTAGTGGCGGTAAAGACTCGGTACTCATGGCTCATTTATACAAGGCCGCTGGCTATCGTTTCGGTTTGGCGCATGCAAATTTTGGCTTGCGGGACGCCGAATCTGATGCCGATGAACAGTTCTGCGAAGCCTTGGCCAAGCAATTGGATGTGCCTTTTTACACTACCCGTTTTCAAACTGAAGGCTATGCCCAATCCGAGCAACTTTCTATTCAAATGGCTGCCCGCGAACTTCGCTACCAGTGGTTAGAACACCTGAGGCAAAGCGAAGGCTACCAGTACGTTGCGGTAGCCCATCATCAAAACGATAGTGTAGAAACCATCCTTTTAAACTTGGTACGGGGAACCGGTGTAAGCGGCTTGCATGGTATTTTGCCCAAACGAGCGTTCTTAATTCGTCCGCTTTTGTATTTGAGTAGAGCAGAGGTTGATGCTTTGGTAGCGGACGAAGGCTTGGCCTATCGCGAAGATTCTTCCAACCAATCGGTAAAATACGCCCGTAATAAAATCAGACACGAAGTGGTGCCGGTGCTCAAAGAACTTAACCCATCTTTAGAACATACCTTTGAGCAAAATGCCCGCAGAATGGCCGAATTGGAAGAGCTTTTGCATCAACGTATAGCCGAACTGCGTGAGCAGCTTTTTGAAACAGCTGTAGATGGCACTGTGCGCATTGCCCTAGCTCCCCTAAAAACTCTTCATCCACAAAAAACGCTATTATTCGAATTGTTTAAACCCTACGGTTTTACCGAATCGGTATTAGCCGATTTATGCGCTAGCTGGGATGGCCAAGCCGGCAAAGTATTTCAGTCGGCAACACACGAGCTCTTGCTAGACCGCGATTACCTGTACCTAAGCAGCGCCCTTTTGGCAAGCCCGCTAGCCACAATCGTGCAGCCAATTCAGACGGATATCAGCTGGAACAGGCAGCACTACACCTTGCAGAACATCGATATTGCAGAATTCGTTTTAGAAAAAACGAACAAAAAAGCGCAATTAGATGCCGATTTATTGGTATACCCTTTGGTACTGCGCTCTTGGCAAATTGGCGATACCTACCAGCCCTTGGGTATGCAGGGTCAAAAGAAATTGAGCGATTTATTCATCGAACATAAAATTCTGCGAAACCAAAAAGATAAGACCTTGGTCCTACAAAACGGCAACGGCGATATTGTGTGGGTAGCCGGTATGCGCATACACGAGCGTTATAAAGTTGACTCAAACACTAAAAAAGTGCTTATATTAGCACCTAACGCTTAAGCTATGAGTTCACCTAGTACCTATACCGAAAAACAATACCTCGGCCGCGATTATAACCGCATTAGCATCCGTATGGTAATGGCCTTGTTTTGCTTTGCCGCCTATTATTTTTCTGAAAATGATGCCAATGCCGAATTATTTTTGGTGGTAGGCTTCGGTATTTTGGTATTGTCTATTTTGATGATGTTTTTGATGCACTTTAGAACCCGCATACAAAACAAGAGCATTTTGCTCGATGGTTTATGGACTACCAAATTGGTAAAAATAGATTTAGAGAGCATTGTAAAAGTAGAGCGCCAAGCCTACAGCCGCTATTTCATTAACAACCCGGTATACAATTTGCATAAAAATGGAACCATTCGGTTTTATGCCGGTGGCAAGGATGCCATTTACCTCACCGATAAAGACAATTTTGTATATGTAGTGGGCAGCCAACACCCCAACGAATTGTTGCTGGCTATTAAAGAGGTCCTCAAAAAATAACACCCCATCCGTTTCCGAATGAGGTGCATCTTTTAATTTTTTCGCTTACATTTTTAAGCCTATTTCTCGTAGGCGCTCATCCAGGTATTCACCGGCAGTCATATCGGTATAGGCTTTCGGATTTTCTGTATCAATACACGATTCCAAGCATGTTAAATCCATATTTGATTTAGGGTGTAAAAAGAAAGGCACCGAAAAACGAGAATTTTTCATGAGCTCACGTGGAGGGTTTACCACCCGGTGCGTGGTAGATTTTAGTTTATTATTGGTTAACCGTTGCAGCATATCGCCTACGTTTACCACAATATCTTCGCCATGAGCTTTCACCGGGAACCACTGCCCATCACGGGTAAGTACTTCTAGCCCATCGGCGCTAGCGCCAATAAGTAAGGTAATTAAGTTGATGTCTTCATGCGCACCGGCACGTACGGCATCGGCCGGTACGCTATCGGGATCTTCAATAGGGAAGTAGTGAATGGCCCGTAAAATAGAATTGCCATTGTGTACTTTATCGTCGAAATAATTTTCGGGTAGTGCTAAATAATTGGCAATGGCACGCAATAAATGCTTGCCCGAAGCCTCTAGGCTTTCGTATACCTCACGGGTAACGGAATTAAAACGAGGGTTTTCTCTTACGTCTATATTGTCGGGGTATTCGTTTTTTACCGCATCGCCATCGCTCACGGTTTGGCCACGCTGCCAAAATTCTTTCAAATCGGGTGTTTTCGAATCTTTCGCTTTTTCTTTGCCTTTGCTGGTATAGCCACGTTGCCCAGCTAGTTCCGGTTTTTCGTAAGCCAATTTGGTAGCTTCGGGTAGGGCAAAAAAGTTTTTTACTTCGTGGTACAGCTCCTCAATTAATTGGGGGCTTAGACCATGGTTGGCTATGGTTACAAAGCCGGTGTCGTTATAGGCTTTGCCTAAATCGTCCGAAAATTTTTTCTTTTGTTCGGGGGTGCCGTAAACGTAATCGTTTAAGTCGAGGCGGGGAATATTTACTTCTGCCATAGGTTTTATATTGGGTACTCGAAGATACAGGGTTTTGGTTTAATTGCGAAATAAAGCTTTTTAGGAATGATAACGCAGGGATTGAACCTAAATTATGGGTAACTATACCTGCCAAGAACAAGCTAAATAGTAAAATTTCATATTTTTTTTGGCAATTGGCTCAGACCTTCTATATTTGCAATCCCAAAGGGAGATTAGCTCAGCTGGTTCAGAACATCCCGATATAAAATCGGGAGGGTCACCCAAAGGGGAAAATAAGAATAAAAACAGGGGAGATTAGCTCAGCTGGTTCAGAACATCCCGATGTAAAATCGGGAGGGTCACCCAAAGTGAATAATACGAATAAAAACAGGGGAGATTAGCTCAGCTGGTTCAGAGCACCTGCCTTACAAGCAGGGGGTCACTGGTTCGAACCCAGTATCTCCCACCAATCCCGGAAGAAATTCCGGGATTTTTTTATTTTAGAGGCATGTATTACGTATACATCCTTTACGCTGTATCAAAAAACCGATTTTATATTGGCTCCACGTTCGATCTTAACCAGCGTATTCATAAGCACAATACAAATCATGCAGGCTTTACAGGTAAAACTGGAGATTGGATACTTAAGTTTTCTGAAGCATTTTCTACTAAAGCTGAAGCCTTGGCTCGAGAAAAGCAAATAAAATCATGGAAAAGCAGGAAACTAATCGAAAGACTTATTAAAAACGCAGCTGGTTCAGCGCATCCCGACGTATAGTCGGGAGGGTCAAGGTTCGAACCAAGTATCTTCCACCAAAAAAGCCCTCCCGAATTTCGGGAGGGCTTTTTATTTGGACTATGTTTTAGCTTATACAAACCGCCCATCTTTCTTCAACCTCTCCGCCAAACTCTCCTGTAAATTGTAAATGGTTAAGCGTTTATCCTCCACATCAGATTGCTTTTCAATCCCGTCTTTTATCCCATAAGCATTAAACAACTTTTGGTTAATCTGCTTAATCGTAATAGAGCGTATTCGACGTTGGTTGTCTAACGATTTAGAGGCACTGCCCAACACCTCATTAATATCTTGTGTACTTAAACTACCCGATTGTATAAAAGCGCTGAGTAAGTTTTCTTCTGGCTCCGTAAAGTAATTACTTCGTTTACGTTTACTACGCCGTACTCGTACATAGGCACCCAAGCCTCCTAGTAACAGAACGCCCAAGCCTATGGGCATATAGTTATTGGTAAATATGTTGTTTGTATAGAGCGGTCCTAATTCGTCAGATTCTTCAAGCATTTTTTTAATTGAATACTTCCAAATGGTGCTACCATCACTCGAGTAATGAATTAGCGAATCACCTTTGGTGTAAAATTTACTTGAACTATTAAAAGCGATGTCCATAGTCTTATTGCCATAAACTTTATTCGCTCTGGGGTCAATAATATAGAATTCCGTGGTACTCCAGCATATAAAATACCGTCCATTCCAATACATTTCCCTTTCCAAATCGCCGAACGTTAAATCACCATTCAGTTTCCCTAAGAAGACCCATTCTTTGGTTTTAAAGTCGAATTGATAAAAGGTACTACTATTCTCTTTTTTACCCCCAATTAATCGTTGGTCATCAAATCCCAAGCCACTGTAAAAAACATCTTTAGTAGCATCATAACCCTGTAAACCACCTTTTATCGTTTCGGGACCCTTGTTTTTGCTTTTATACAAAAACCATTCCTTGTGTTTTTTATCGAAAAAAGTTTGGGTATTGTTAAAATGCCAGAAGCCATAGCCCCCAAAACTATACAAGGTATCTTGCCGTATAAACTCGGTACTACTAAAATTATAGCCCTTGTAAAAAGAATGGTCCAAGCGTTCTAATGTTTGCGTGTTTACCTTGTAGGTGTATACATTACCCATGCCGTGTAGGGTAAACGTAATTACCGAATCGCCTGTGTAAAATGCCGAATGCACGGAGTAATTGATAGGTAGATCTTCCACTATTTTATCATCAAAGCTTACTGCATTGCTTTTTACCCAAACTCCACCTTTTACTTCTTTCCAAAGTTCATGGGTATCGGGTTCTAGCTTTACTCTCAGGGTCGTTTTGGGGTCTATCCATTCAAAATAGCGCACTTGTGCCAGCATACTGGGTGAAAGTATACAGGCCAAAAGGCTAATAAGAAGATGTTTTCGCATACATAAATAATTTATACTAGTAAGATAGACCGATGCCTCTTAATAATCAATAGTTATTAGGTGATAATAGGTGAACTCACACAAATCACCTAATCTTCTACTAAAATTACTGGTGAGTTTGTATACATTACGATTAAATGTTTTTAACACATTTCTTAATTTTAAAAAAGCTGTCCGTGAGAAAATATTTCAGTCTTATCTTTTTGTTTAGCATTGGGTTTGTACCAACCTCTGTTGCTCAAGTTTTACCGAGTTATGTACCTGCAAATGGTTTAGAAGGTTACTGGTCATTTTCCGGCAATGCTCAAGATGTAAGTCTGAATGCAAATCATGGTACTGTCTCAAACGCTATTCTAACTACAGACCGTTTTGGTAAAACTAATAGTGCATATGCTTTCAATGGCACTAGCGCAAGAATCATCACCTCTAAAATTCCTAATCTAAATAGCGATTATTCAATATCGGCCTGGCTGAATACCACATCATTAAATAGAGGCTGGGGTACCATTATAGATTGTAGAACGAGTACTAGTGCGGGTATAGGTTTAGAAGCACTAGAATCGAAAATCTATTTTACCATTTCTAATGGTGTTTATAATCTATTTCCCACCAATTTCTTGCTTCAAGCTAATGAATGGGTACATGTTGTGGCCGTTCATGCTGGCACTCAAAATCTTATATATATTAATGGTGTGCTAGATAACACGCAAACTTATACCCAAAATTTACTTCCTACAACAGAACCTTTTGTAATTGGCGATAGGGGCGTAACGACAAGTGGCCAAGGTAATTATTTTAGTGGAAAACTTGATGATATAGGTGTTTGGAGTAGAGCATTAAGTCCTGCAGAAATTACAAACATTTTTAAAGCACCGGTAACAGCCAACATCACTCAATCCAATACCACCATTTGCGCAGGCAGCCCCATAACACTCTCGGTAGATACCTCTGGGTTTTCAGCCAATTCGAGTACTACACTTCCAGCTAATCTACAAACAGGTTTAATTGCCTATTACCCATTTAATGGAAACTTCACCGACGAAAGTGGTAATGGTCAAATCCTTACTAATACAGGGGGCTTATTAATTGCCGACCGATTTAATACGGCTAATAAGGCCTATAAATTCAGCACCATAAATGATAAAATGGTAGTTACCAATACCACCATTGCACCTCAAAATTTTTCGGTGAGCTTATGGTTCAAGGTATTAACACCTTGGACTTACAACACCTTAAACCTATTTTCTATAGCAAGAGATAGTGATAACATCCCTGGAGGCTTTGCTATCAAATTAGATCAAAACGATATTTATGGGGTAGGTAAATATAGGTTCTGGTTTCAAGCTAATGAAACAGGAATTGATGTTATGACTACACTTTCTTTTGCCGATGTAAATAAATGGAACCACATTGTTGTGGTTAAGGACGGTACTACCGTGAATTTTTACCTAAACAATGCGTTAATTGCTACGGGGCCATTTACAGGCACTTTAGACTATACTTCTACTTTATTGCAAATAGGCAATAAGCGAAATGTTGGCAACGAGCCTTTAGGCGAACGAGTATTAGACGATATCTCAGTTTATAACCGAGCATTAAGCCCTGCTGAGGTACCGCAATTAGCTAACCCACAGCCTCAAATCCTCTGGTCTACCGGTGCTACCACTAAAAGCATTACGGTAAACCCAAGCACCACCACCACCTATACCGTAACCCTAACCGATGAGGGCGTAAGCACTACCGATAGCGTAACCGTTACCGTAGATACACCGCTAGCCACCATTACCCCATCAGGGCCCACCGCTATTTTTCAAGGCCAATCAGTTAGCTTAACAGCCAATGCGGGCGCCAGTTATCTATGGAGCAACGGCGCTACCACCCGTAGTATTAACGTAAACACCGCAGGTGCGTACACCGTAACGGTAACTACGGCAAACGGCTGCTCGGCAACCTCTCAACCAACAAGCGTTACACTAGCGCTAAAAGCCACTATTATTCAAAGCGATACGACCATTTGCGCAGGCAGCCCCATAACACTCTCGGTAGACACTACCGGTTTTACAAGAAATGTCGGCAGCGCTACCTTAGCCCCAAACCTGCAAGTGGGTATGGTAGTTTATTATCCTTTTAATGGCAATGTAAATGACCAAAGTGGCAATGGACATAACGGAACCATTTTAGGCGCCACCTTAACTGCAGATAGGTTTGGCAATGCCAATCGTGCTTACTTAATGGATGGTATTAGTCATTCTACTCCTAAGGGCATTTCCTCTCCCTATATAGTTGATAATACCAAGCCCTATTCCTATTCCATTTGGTTTAAATCAAATGATGCAAATAAAGCAAATCAATCAATTATAAATTCTGGGATACATACAGCCTTTGTTCTAAGTTTCAATCATCCGTATAGTCCAAATAAAATCATGGCTTGTATTGGTAGACCAACTATTGGATGGACAGTTTGCAACGATTCAAATGCGTGGACTATCTCAGATCCGCTCAATTGGCATCATGCCGCGGTGGTGAAGAATTCAACTTCTGTAAAATACTATATGGACGGACAATTACAGAAAACCCTAGCTATTGGGCCTAACGAAAATATGGGTTCTTTCGACTTTATTATGGGAGCAATTTCCATTAATGGAGGTCCAGCATGGGGTTATGAAACTTTTTCAGGAATTATAGATGATGCCATATTTTATGATAAAGCCTTAAGCGCTACAGAGGTCCAGCAACTCTACAACCCACAACCTCAAATTCTCTGGTCCACCGGTGCCACCACCCCAAGCATTACTGTAAACCCAAGCACTACCACCACCTATACCGTAACCATCACCGATGGGGGAGTCAGTTCTACCGATAGCGTAACAGTTACTGTAGATACACCCATAGCCACCATTACCCCATCGGGCCCTACGGCACTTTGTGCTGGCGGCAGTGTAACTCTTAGTGCCAATACAGGTGCTAGTTATCTATGGAGTACCGGCGCCACCACCCAGAGCATTACCGTAACTACAGCCGGATCGTACACCGTAACCGTAACCAATGCAACAGGTTGCAGCGCCACTTCGGTGGCCACTGCCGTAACGGTAAACCCGCTACCAACGGCCAGCATCACCGCTTCGGGGCCCACCACCTTTTGTACCGGAGGGAGTGTAACACTTACGGCCAATGCGGCAAGCAGTTATTTGTGGAGTACCGGCGCCACTACGCAAAGCATTACGGTAAGCACCGCAGGTAATTATACCGTTCGCATTACCAATGCCACGGGCTGTACCAGTGTAGCATCTGCCGCAAGCACCGTAGTCGTAAATACACTCCCAACGGCTACTATCACCGCTTCGGGGCCTACCAGTTTTTGTGCGGGAGGCAGTGTAACACTCAGTGCCAATGCAGGATCTAGTTATTTATGGAGCAACGGGGCCACTACACAAAGCATTACGGTGAGTACCGCCGGTTCTTATACCGTACGGATTACCAATGCTACGGGCTGTACCAGTGTAGCTTCTGCGGCAAGCACCGTAGTCGTAAATGCACCTCCAACGGCCACTATCACCGCTTCGGGGCCTACCAGTTTTTGTGCCGGAGGCAGCGTAACGCTCAGTGCCAATGCAGGATCTAGTTATTTATGGAGCAACGGGGCCACCACACAAAGCATTACGGTGAGTACCGCTGGTTCTTATACCGTACGGGTTACCAATGCTACGGGTTGTATCAGTACCTCTTCTTCAGCTGTTTCGGTAAGCGTAACTGGGGCACTTAACATACCCAATACCTTTACACCTAATGGCGACGGCGTAAACGATACTTGGGAAATCGATCAAATTAATCAGTACCCAAATTGTACAGTAACCGTATTCAATAAAATGGGCAATAAAGTGTTCGAATCTGTGGGCTACACCCAACCATGGCAAGGAAAATTTAAAGAAAACGACCTGCCATTCGACGTGTATTATTACGTAATTGATGTTAAATGCGGAAGCTTGCTCAAAGGCTGGATTGCACTTATTAAATAAGCTTTTATGAAAAACAAATTTTTGGTTATACTGCTTCTTTCTGTTATACATGCAAGCGCACAGCAATCCATTTTATATCAGAATCAGTTTACAAACAATTATAATTTAAACCCTGCCATTACGGGTATAGAAGATTTTACAGATGTACGATTAAGCTATAGAGACCAATGGTCGGGTATACCGGGCAATCCAAAAATTACTGCCCTTACGGCGCATATGCCCCTTGGAACTAACAATGTAAACAACATCCCCTTTGGCGATTACAGGGCTGCAGATACGCACCACGGTATAGGCATTAAACTAGAAAAACAATCATTTGGCCCCTTTGCAACCAATAACGTTAATCTAAGCTATGCCTACCACTTAAAAGTAGGAGAAAAAGCAAACCTTTCAGTTGGCGTTTCCGCAGGCATCTCTAAATTATTTTTAGATTATTCAAAAATTAGCACCCACGATCCCAACGATCAAGCAATCAGTTCAACCTATATCAATCGCCTATCACCCAATGTAGGTATTGGCATATGGTATTACCATCAAAACTTTTATTTCGGCACCTCGGTTTTAAATCTAATTGAAAATAAAGTGGGCTTTACAGCCGATCCGGCAACCTTTCAGAGCGCCGAAGCCCGAACAATTATAAACAGCATGGGCTTTAGAGTGCCCATTGCAGAAAATTGGACTATATCGCCCGCCATCATGTTAGGCTACACGGCTCGTTCACCTATCTTTTACTCCGCCTTCCTAAAAACATCGTATAAGAATGTTTTTTGGCTAGGCCTGGCCCGTAAAAATAACCAGTCTATGGCAGGCCTATTTGGGTTAAATGTGAGCAGCAAGCTAAATATTTCTTACGCCTACGATGCAGAAATAGGCAACCTCAGAAAAAATAATTTGTCGCACGAACTCTCTGTAGGCCTCATGCTCAACAATAAGAAAGACGTAAAGTGTGCCCAGAAATTTTGGTAACACCAAATTAAGTGAACATAGGTGAATTCACACGAATCACCTAATAAATCAATCTGCCGTGCTAGCAAATCTTTAAATTTAAAAAACACACACATGAAAACGCTACAAATCATAATGCTCTTATCCATTGTACTCATTGGTAATGGATGTAAAAAATCAAAACAAACCTTAACCATTGGTCAAAGTTATCAAGGAGGAATAATTGCCTATATCGATCAAACGGGGCAGCATGGACTCATTGCAGCGAATCAAGATTTGCCAAGCACAGCAGGTTGGGGATGTAAAGGGACAGTGATGTCTACAAATGTAAAAGGATATGGTAAAGGGCTAGAGAATACAAATAAAATAAGTTCTTTATGCCAAGATTTAGGTGCCGCTAAAAAGTGTTTTGACCTGATTCAAGATGGATATTCGGATTGGTTTCTGCCTTCAGAAATAGAGCTCAGTTATTTGGAGGAAAATCTTTTTTTAGCTAATAAAGGAAATTTTAGAACAGACTTACCTTATTGGTCTTCTACTGAGGTTGATCCATCTATGGGTGCGCAAGCTCTTGGTGCTTGGCTAAAAATATTTGGCGGTAGTGGTCTTTATACGGATAAAAATGGTTTTAATCTAGTTAGGCCCTGCCGATATTTTTAGCACACTGCACTAAAAAACTAGCGATATAAAAACAGTTATTCATAAATCAATCTTATACATACGTTCAACTTAAATTTAAAAAAAAATGAAAAAAATCTATTCAATATTTGGCCTTCTAGGTTTGGTATTAATCACTTCTTGTGAAAAAGAATGTACCTGCGACAATACACCAAAAACCTTAGCTGATGGACTCGTAGCCCATTATCCCTTCAATCAAAATGCGAACGATGAAAGCGGAAATGGGTTAAACGCTACTGTGAATGGCGCTACATTAACCTCAGACCGATTTGGCAAAAGCAACAGTGCATATCAATTTACTACCAATCAGGATATGAATGTTCCAAACACAGAAAATAAAAATTTATACCCCCTAACGGTAAGTCTGTGGTACAATGCCTCTCAGCTCACAGCGAACACCCCGGGAAATATTTTTTCGAAATATGTTTCAGCCTCATGGAATGGGATGCAAATAATTTTGGGTGATTTTAGACAGGTCGCAAATAACAATGTTACCGAGTCTGATGGATTTGGTGTAGCATCTTGGTATGTAAAATCTACAACCAATAAAGTTCTTGGCTATTATGGAGAAGCACCATTTCTGCAAAAAAATATAGCTGCAAATACATGGTATCATTATGTATTTAGTGTAGATGAAACTGGTGGTAAAATTTACGTTAATGGTAGTCTAGTATCTACCCACGCTTGGACCGGAGCACCAGGTATAACCTCCAATAATTATAAATGGAAAATAGGAGGTTCTTATGACAATGGATGGTTTAATGGTGTAATAGACGATATAAGAATTTATAACAGAGCACTAACACAATCTGAAATTATCTACTTAGCCACACACTAATTCATTTAACATGAACAACAAAGTATTTGTTTTTATAGCCATCTTTTCTACTACACTTTTCGCTTGCTCCAAAAGCAAAACCGAACCCGTACCGGCGTCTATTAGCTCAGTATCACAAGGCCTTCCAGTAAAAAGAATTAGCCATACGTTTTCGGCAACGGAGGACCATGAACTCACCAATTGGATTTTTAACTACTCCAATAATATATTGGTTGGAGGGTCTGCACAGGTACGACATACATGGGTTACTGGTAAAATCACATCAGAGCCAAGTGAAAGTTTTAATTTAACACGCTCAGCCACTACTATTTCGGGTAACCTTGGTGGGCAGCCCTTTACTGGAACACTCAACAGTAGTGGATACTTAGCAAGTCTTAGCATCGCAAGCTCGGATCTTATATGCAGCTATACCTCAGATGGTTATTTGAAAAAGCTTATTATTACCGATGATTTTGGGAAAGATATAATCGACTTTACGTACTCGGGTGGAAATTTAACTGCTTTTCAAGATGTATTTACGTATAATAATACAACAGAAATTTCAACAGCTACTTTGTCATATGGTTCAAGCTTAAACAAATCGGGTGTATGGCCTGCAGCATTGGATGTTGAGTTTGGCACTGTTGTCCGTTTGGACAATCTAAGTATGTTTTATTATGCGGCTTTGTTAGGAAAACCCACTAATAACTTAGCCGTATCTTCGCATTATCAGGATAGCAATCTTTACACCGATGATACCTATACCTATACTTATACCGATGGCTATATAGCCACCTGCAGAAGAAACACAAGTATCAACTTTCTCCCCAATGACCGGAGTACTACATCCGATTTAATTACCTATGCTTATAACTAATCTTTAGGAGGTATTTCTTACAAAGATTAAAGCCCTCCCGAAATTCGGGAGGGCTTTTTGTTTAGCCCCATCCCTAAAAAATAGCCCACCCCACAATAAAGCCCGCCAAAAAAAGTTTTTAGAAAAAACAAAAATGTTCACTTAAAAACTAAAAACTATGGCATCACAATCAGAAACCGGGCACGCTAAAAATGTAGCCACCTTTAACACCCTCATCTCCTTCTGCCAAGGCTACGGCAGCCAATACCAGCCGGCAGTAGCCGCATTAGAAATTGTCAATTTACAAAGCCAACTAGCCGCAGCCGAAAACGCCCTAAACGAAAGCAAAAAGAAACAGGTGGCCTTTAACAAGGTGGTAGATGAGCGCATGAACGCTTTTGAACCCCTAAAACCCCTGGCACAAAAAATGATGGCAGCGCTAAGCGCATCGGGCGTGTCGAGCCAGAGTAGTGATGGCGCTAAAACTATTTACCGCAAACTGCAGGGCCGCCGGGCGGGCAAGATACAGGCTACAGAAAATGCAACACCCGATACCCCAAAAAACATCTCCGTATCACAACTCAGTTACGATAACCAACTAGCCAACTTTAGTGCCCTCATAGCGCTCCTCAGCACCCTGCCCGAATACAAACCCAACGAAACCGAACTGCAAACAAGCAGCCTTACTACCTACCTCATACAGCTCAAAACCGCAAACAATGCCGTTACCGAGGCCTATACCGCCTGGAGCAATAGCCGCATTGCTAGAGATGAAACCCTGTACGGCAAAAACGGAGGCATGGTAGATACCGCATTACAGGTAAAAAACTACGTAAAATCTGTTTTTGGAAATAGCAGTCCTCAATTTCAGCAAATCAGCGCCCTGCAATTGGTTAGAATAGCACACTAAAGCAATTTGGGTTTACCGTAATGCGCTCAAGAGTGGCACAAGATAGCTTGCTTGCCACTCTTTTTTGTGTAGGGCCCACCCCCTCAAAGCAAAGCATGCTAGCCTGTACTTGTAAACACTTACTATGGCAGTGTAATGGCTTACCTTGTTGGTACATTTTCTGACTGTGGCAGTGCAACTGGCTACTGCGCCTATGTAAAGTCTTACTGCGACAGTGCAATGTCTTACTGCGTCAGTGCAAAACCTTACTGCGCCGATGAAACTTATTACTGTGGCAGTGCTAATGCTTGCTGCGCTGATGTAAAGTCTTACTGTGTCAGTGCAATTGGCTACTGTGTCACTGAAACTAGTAACTAAGCGGATGACCTTTACCACCCCGCCCTTCGGGCACCCCTCCCAAACGGGAGGGGAATTAAAGAAAAAGCCACGGCCCGGCAGAACGGCGGGCCAGCGTAAAGGCCTTTGGGCAGAAGCATCGTTCTGCCTTGAGTTATTCACTTTTTAATAATTTTTAAAGGTGTTCATGAGCTCCCTTCGGTCGGTTTTGCTTCCTTTTAGTCAAGCAAAAGGAAGAAGATCGAATAATTTTGATCAAGCAAAAAGGTAAAACAAAAAACTACCTTCCAAAATCATCTTGCACCCGCACAATATCCCCCTCATCCGAAGGCTGCATAGCATCCGTATGCTGCCAAATTTCGGCCACTATACCCCACGTATCCAAGCCAATTAAGCGGTGGCGTTCACCCTGTTGTAAGGTAATGCGTTCGCCTACCGAAAGGGTTTTTAGGGGCCCTTCCACATCCGTAAAGCTGGTACACAGCCCGGCAGTACCTTTAACTAAACGCCAAATCTCTGCCCGGCGGTGGTGGTATTGCCACGATAACCTTGTACCCGGAGCCACCACTAATATTTTAGGACTTAATTTTCCCGAAATTTTCAAGTCGTTTACATCCAAGCCCTCAAAATAGGTATTGGCAAAAGCCTGGGCTTGCCCCTCATCGACTACAAAAAAACCACCCCAAGGCCGTTCGGCATCCTCTTGTACAATAGTAAAACCTTGTTCAATCAGCTCGGTTTTTAGTTCGGCAAACACAGTGCCTTTAGGTTGCATGCGATTCATTGGTTCCGAAATTAAGCAATTCAGTAAATAAATATCATAGAAAAAACCTAGTTTTATACCAAACCAATACACACACCATGGCCAAAGCCGATATCTTTTCTAAAGTTCCCGAATTAAATTATTCAGAACCAGCAGCCAAAACCGATTTTGAAGCTTTCAAAACCGTAGTAAACAGCCGCCGCAGCATTCGCGTATATGAACCAACACCCATACCCGATGCCGTTATGCGGGAATGTTTGGAATTAACGCTTTTAGCACCAAATTCTTCCAACTTACAACCTTGGGAGTTTTTCTGGGTACGCTCTGCAGAAAAGAAAGCCGAATTGGTAAAGCTTTGCCTATCGCAACCGGCGGCACGTACCGCCCCCGAGTTAATCGTAGCCGTAGCCCGACCCGATTATTGGAAAATAAACCGCGAACGCATGTTGGAATTGCTCACCCAAAACGGAGAGAAAGGTGCGGGTTATCAATATTATAAAAAAATTACCCCATTGGCCTATAACCTAGGCTTTTTAAACCTCTTTGGTTTCTTTAAAAAAGGTTTAATTTGGTTTAAAGGACTCACAGAAGTAACACCACGCATACCAACCTCTAGCATAGAATTAGAGCTATGGGCGCAAAAAACCACCGCTTTGGCTTGCCAAAACCTCATGCTCTCTTTACGGGCAGCGGGCTACGACTCTTGCCCTATGGAAGGCATGGATGGCGTACGGGTAAAGAAATTATTAGACTTGCCCAGCCAAGCAGAAATATGCATGGTTATTAGTGCAGGTAAACGAGCAGCAGGTGGCGTATATGGTCCCCGTATCCGTTTCGATAGCTCGTATTTTATTCACGAAGTATAACTAGGCAAAAATTTCGGCCAATACCGCTTGCGATTTCAATTCGCCAAAATGATCTACATGCAGGCGGTAGTAATCTAACAAATGCTCCAACAGTTGGCGTCGATCGCTAGCACGTATCTGCAAGTGCGCCAAGGCTTCAAACTCACTTTCAATTAAGGCTTGCCAATGCACGCAAATTTCGGGTGCAATTAAAAAATCGTGCGCAGGAGGGTTGGTACTGTAACAAGCGTTTTGCAAATCGAAATAGGCCTGCGGACTATAATCCTTTTTATCCGGGAAAAATCCTAAAAACCGAGTTAAGCGGAGTAAGAAATACAGGTGAAAATTGGCTAGGCCTTCTTCCAACTTATCAAGCAATTCAATGGCATGAAAAATAAACTCAAACAACGCATCGTCTTGCCCTTGTTGCCGTACCGATTTATAAATTACCTCGTTTAAAAACAAAGCCAAGCTGCTTTTTACAATATCGTAGGGAATAGTTTGCAGTTGCGGCGTTTGCCGCAGTTCTGCAACCCGCTGAATTTGCGTAGTCGCTTTTGCATACACCACCATATCTAGTAAGTGCAGCGGCTGCAACATGTTTAAGCTAATTTTAGCCTTCGGCTTTTTTACTCCATTAATGATATACGATTGAATGCCGAACTTTTCGGTAAACACCTGAACAATCACGCTGCTTTCCGAGTAATTCGTACACTTAAAAACAATACCTCGGGTTTTATGGAGCATGGATAAAAAATTCTGAGCCTCCAATTTAGGAAAATTTGTAGTTTTACGGCTACAAATACCTACCTATACGCCCTTTTATGTGGAAAAAACTTGCGCAGTTTATCTTAGCTAACCGAATCAGTTTACTTGTTTTATTGTTGGCTAGTAGCTTCTTTATGGCCTGGCAAGCATCAAAAGTTCGTTTATCTTTCAATGCGGGTAAGGTATTACCTCTCACCGATTCGGCTTATATAGACTACAACACCTTCAAAAAAACCTTTGGCGAAGATGGTAGCGTGATGGTAGTGGGCATACAATCGGACAGTTTATTTAGCCCCGGCTTATTTAACGATTGGCTAAACCTAAGCACCGACGTGCAAAAAATAGAAGGAATTAAGCAAGTACTTTCTATAGGCCAATTGTCGGTTTTAGAAAAAGATACCCTGCAACAAAAATTTACGGCTAGGCCTTTGGCAGCTGGTCCGGTAGCCAGCCAAGCACAATTAGATAGTATAAAACAACAGCTAAATAATTTGCCTTTTTATAAAGATCTTATTTACAACCCACAAACCAAGGCTACCGTAATGGCCATCACTTTTGCCGATTCGGTGCTTAACTCGGCCAAACGTATTGGCGTTATCCAATCCATTTTAGATAAGAGCAAGCAGTTTAGCAGTACCCATCAGGTAGCCCTACATTATTCAGGCTTGCCCTATATCCGCACCGTTATTTCTAAAAAAATATCCGAAGAGTTTGCCCTCTTTATAGGACTATCTATTGCTATTGGGGCACTCATCTTATACCTCTTTTTCCGTTCTTTTGCCGCCGTATTTTACCCCGTATTGGTGGTGCTTGTGGGCGTGGTGTGGAGTTTGGGTACCCTCGTATTATTTGGTTACGACATTACCTTACTCACTGGACTGATTCCGCCTCTTATTGTGGTGATAGGTATTCCAAACAGCATTTTACTCATCAATAAATACCATACATGCCTGGCCGAAGAGGGTGATAAAATAAAAGCCCTGCAATACGTAATTAGCCGAGTAGGCATTACCACCTTTATTGCCAATTTAACTACCGCCATTGGTTTTGGCGTATTGTACTTTACCAATAGTGAGTTGTTGATGCAATTTGGTAGCGTAGCCGCCATTAACGTAATGGCTACCTGGGTCATTTCGCTCATTTTCATTCCCATCATTTTCAGCTTTTTGCCCGTACCGCATACCAAACACACCAGCCACCTGAGTAGCCCTAAAACAACAAAATTATTGGCTTTTTTAGATCACTTGGCCCATCAAAAGCGCAACTTTATTTATGTGGCCACGCTTTTGGTTTTGGTAGTTTCATTTATTGGCATATCCCGCATTAAAATTAATGGCTATGTGGTTGATGATTTGCCTAAAAACGATGCCGTGTATAAAGACATGAGCTTCTTCTCCCAAAACTTTAAAGGCATTTTACCACTCGACATTAGTGTAGATACCCGCCGAAAAAATGGTGTAATGAACTTATCGGTTATTACTAAAATGAACCGATTGCAAGATTTGATCTCCGCACACCCCGAATTTTCGAGAGCCGTTTCCTTGGTAGAAGTATTGAAATTTTCATCGCAAACATTTTATGGCGGCGATACCACATTTTACCGCCTACCCAATGAACTAGAAAAGAATTTCATTTTGGGCTATGCCTCCAATTCGGGCAAGGGCAATAGCAATTTGGTAAAAAACTTTATCGATAGTAA
Organism: Sphingobacteriaceae bacterium; assembly: GCA_044239195.1. Taxonomy (GTDB): domain Bacteria; phylum Bacteroidota; class Bacteroidia; order Sphingobacteriales; family Sphingobacteriaceae; genus JAIPAN01. The sequence goes on from JBIIBV010000019.1 coordinate 25,854, forward strand.
CCGCCAAGTTACCCGCCTAAGTTTCCAAATGGCCGATGTGGGTTCCGATAAA
>JBIIBV010000020.1:0-25901 GCA_044239195.1 Sphingobacteriaceae bacterium
TAGCCGGTCATTCCGGTATTAAAGCAGATTTCGCCGGTGGTGGTACCAATTTTTCCGGCAGCTTTTCCGTGATACACAGTGCCATCTGCAAGTACTAAAATAGCCGGTAGGGCGGTTTGTGCTGTCATTTCTTTAGAACAAATTTAGGTGTATTACAAGAAAAAAGAGTGAAATGGGCTAGGAGTTCTCCTGCTTGTTGAATGGCCCAATGAGGTGCAATTACGCTTACTTTCACGGGAAACAAAGATACTATTTTTTTCGTTTTTTGCTTAAATATGAATGGCTTTTTAAGCTATTTTTATCCACACAAGCATTTTAAATTTTACCTTTGTTAAAATCAAGCCTTAAAATACCCAAGCACCATGTCTATACACAAAGAAATTAAGCGAATTACCACGCATACCTTGCAGGAAATGAAAGATCGTGGCGAAAAAATTGCAATGCTTACGTCCTACGATTTTTCGATGGCAACCATTGTAGACGATGCTGGTATTGATGTTATTTTGGTTGGCGATTCGGCCTCTAACGTTATGGCTGGCCACGAAACTACCTTGCCCATTACGCTCGATCAAATGATCTACCATGCCGCTTCGGTGGTCCGTGCTGTAAAACGTGCGTTGGTGGTGGTCGATTTGCCTTTTGGTACCTATCAAGGAAATTCGAAAGAGGCCCTCAATTCGGCTATTCGAATTATGAAAGAATCGGGTGCGCATGCGGTAAAATTAGAAGGTGGTGCCGAGGTAAGAGAATCTATAGAGCGTATAGTAACGGCAGGTATTCCGGTAATGGGACATTTGGGTTTAACGCCTCAATCTATTTATAAATTTGGTACCTATACCGTACGAGCCAAAGAAGAAGCTGAAGCTGAAAAATTAAAATCAGATTGTATAGCCCTGCAAGAAGCGGGTTGTTTTTCTATTGTTTTGGAAAAAATTCCAGCCAAATTGGCCGCCGAAGTTAGCAAAAGCTTGCAGGTGCCCACCATAGGTATTGGTGCTGGCTCTGCTTGTGATGGACAGGTTTTGGTTATTAACGATATGATTGGGCTTACCAAAGGTTTCCGCCCACGCTTTTTACGCCAGTATTTAGATTTATACACCGAAATTAACGGGGCAGTACAATCCTACATCCGCGATGTGAAAGCGGTTGATTTTCCGAACGAAAAGGAGCAGTACTAATGCCCATTACGGATAAAGACATTTTATTTGAGGATAACCACCTGATTGCTGTAAACAAACGTGCCGGCGATATTGTACAAATAGACGATACCGGCGACGAGCCTTTAGACGAGCAGGTTAAAAAGTACATTGCTGCTAAGTATAACAAACCCAACGGTGCTTTTTTAGGTGTGGTACACCGCTTAGACCGACCGGTAAGTGGGGTAATTTTGTTTGCTAAAACCAGCAAGGCGCTAGAACGGATTAACCTCATGTTCAAGAGCCGCGAAATGAAAAAAACCTATTGGGCAGTAGTGCGCAACCGCCCACAACCCACCGAAGGGAATTTGGTGCATTGGTTGGTTAAAAATTCGCAAAAAAATGTAACCAAAGCCCACGATAAAGAAGTAGTTGGCAGCCAACGTGCCGAACTGAATTATAAATTGATTGGGGAGCTAAACGGCTATTATTTAATTGAATTAGACCCGATTACAGGCCGCCCACACCAAATACGGGTACAGCTTTCTACCCTCGATTGTCCCATTGTGGGCGATAATAAATACGGCTACCCTCGGGGCAGTCTTAAAAAAAGCATTTGCCTGCACGCCCGAAAACTGCAATTCATACATCCGGTAAAAAAAGAACCGGTGAGTATTTTTGCTCCTTTGCCCCAAGATGGTTTTTGGGAGCGTTTTGAGGGGTTTTAATATTTTTTCATACCTCTATTCTCCAGTAAAACGTTTATCAGTTGTTGTAATGAACGTATAATGTTTGGGTACATACCACGCAAGTTTTTGTACCACACGCTGGTAGTGCTGTTCATCCTTAAAATTTTGTGCATCTATATTAAAAACCAAGTCCTGCACCAGGCCCTTTCCGTTTTTCTGGTGCCGCATCAACAGCGATATTTTAGGTGTTTGTATGCCATTTTGTTTTAAAAAGTTCAGAATGATTTGTTGGCTTTGTTTGGGTAATAGGTTTTCTGCGGGTTGCGCCACCATAATTTCTTCATTTGGCTGAATGTTTACCCCATTTTCTGCTTTCAAAAAACTGGTTTCGGTATCGGTGTAAAATTCCTTGTTCAGGTATAAGTTCAGTATATCGCCATAAGAAAAAACCCAATCTGCACCGGTTTTTGTGGGGTTAATGGCCACCCCATAACCTGCAGCTAGTAAAAAATCGTCTTTCATTTGATCAATCACATAACACTGAAAGCTTTTGTTGGGTTCGGGTAAGAAAAGCTGAAAGTAGGGAAGCCCATCTGGGCCCAATTGTACTTGTGGGTTCCCAGACTGAAAACTTGCACCGCTAACATTCTCCAAAAACGATTTTTCCCAAGCCGCATCTCGTTTTGCTCGAGGTACTTGAGCCAATTTATACAGCCTATTCGTTTTGTTTAAATCGCCCAAATAGAGTAGCGCATTTGAAGTATCTGCGGGTGCTTGCTTTCGTTTCGCCAATAAAAAGTCAAATAGGCCCATAAAACTGAATTTTTTAGCTTAATCCATTAAACACATCGGCTTTTGGGTCTTCTCCGTATTCGTTATCTCCGGTATTTCCATTGGTGCAAGCCAATATGATATTGTAAATAGGAATCAATACAAACCAACCACTTTTGCCCACATCGTGCATTCTTCTTACAGCAACCGAAATACCGGGTATTAATACGGCTACCGAATAAATGGTTGCAATGATGGGCATTTGAATGAGTCCGCTAACGAAACCAATTGCAAAGCCCAAAATGCTGTTTATTAAGAAAAAATACCAAAATTCACTTCTTCTTGCCCTGCCAGTAAATTTGGCGTAGTTCTGTAAAACGTGTAGATAATAATTCATGTTTATTTATTTAAAGTTTTTCTTACTCGTATGGCTTTTCAGTTACGCCCCGTTTTTTCGAGTGGTTTCTAGTCTCCACATTTTTATTTTTCAGCTGTTTGCTTTGTTCCGCAGGATGCACAAAAGGGCAAATGCGCAAAGTTTTTATGCACACATTGTGTACAATTTTTGAACAATACTAAGCCACAGTGCCTACAAAAATCTGTGATCAGTTTATAGGTATCGCCCTCATTGAGCTTGCTAGCCAATTCCCATTTTTTAAGTATAAAATCTTTACCGCACGATGGGCAAAAATGATTTTCGAGGGCTTTTATAGCTACTGCCGTTTGTACATTTTTAGCTCGTTCTGTGGTAGATATTTTTAATTCGGCTTGTTTAGTTTCTATAAACTGACGAATGGTTTTGATAGCGTAAAAGCCCAGCCCGGCCGATAGCAGTATGCCTACTGTATAATGCACATAACCGCCATAGCTCGGCAGGTAGGGCACCAATCCGAAAAAGAAGGCATACACAGAAAAGAGGGTGAAGCCAAAGAACAGGGGCCAGAATTTATGCCGCCTGTAACGTACAAAGAAGAAAATACCTAAGGCTAAAATGGGGCCTACAAAAAGCAACCTAAATAGAAAAACTTTAAGTTCGTAGCGTTCGTATGCGCTTTCAAATTTTGCTTCTGCTTTAGCTACTTCCTTGATAATTAAATCTTCATTTTGTTGTTGCTTCTTGGCTAGCTTATCAATAGCAAGCTCTTGCGTGTATAATTGTGCACGCCACTCTTTTTCAATGGCGTAAAATTCGTCTAGTTTTATGGCCCGACTGATTATTTCTTGGTCTTTTAGTGGCGGGCCTACGGTTACTCGTGTTTTTGCCCACGTATCAAAAGATTGTTTTTGGTTGTTGTAATTTAATTTTGCCCGTGCTATCGTTTTTTCGATAATGCGTTTTTTGGCCTGTAAGTTTTCGGCTTCTAAATTTAATACAGTCTCTTTTTTACGCAGGGAGCCTAATTCGGCCTTATTCTCAAAATTTTCTATGCTTGGCCTTTGGGTGGCCATCTCCAGATCATCAATAATAATATCTGCCAAAAGCGTAAGAAAAAAGCAAAGTATAATAGAGATGGCGTAATAAATTATTCGCGATGTGTTTTCAAGCTTTTTGCTGTTCAGTTCCATAGTGTTTTTCTAGCTAGCGATTTTCGTGCATATTCACCGAAAGCCATAAAGGCCCAGATCTACGAACATCAATAGTCAAGAAACGCCTATTTGTAAACTGAAGTATTTGCTTGCTCAGAAAATTATAGCAAAGCCTTAAACTAGTGTGGAAAAGAAGAAATAAGTGGTAAAATAGAGGCGGAGGAGTAGCCTATTTTGATGTACGTTTTAGTAGCTTATCTGCATTAAATAGGAGTACCAACATGCTGAACACAAAAACCATCAATAGTTCCAACGAAAGAATGTAATAAGGCCATGGCCCTAACAAATCAAATATGGTTCTTACTTGCGGCTTCGCCATCAAAAAGAGGTAATTACTACCCAAAAATAAGTTAATGGGTGTTACCAATAAGGCAAAAATATTGAGCCCAATCATGGAGTTTACCATATCTTTCCAGGTGATACGCCAACCGTAAATTTGCATAGCAAAAAGTCCGGCAAAGGGTAAAAAAGCGTGCACGGTCCAGTATCTAAAAAATTCGTGGTGCGGAAAAGATTCTTCTAAAGAAGGTGTAAACAGGGCTTGTAGTGTTCCGGCAATTACCCAGAAAAAGGCAATACCCCAAAATTTTCGCCATTTATAATACATGATAAAAGGCATGAGGATAATCATGGCATTGCACAGGTGAAACGGTAAATCTTCACGTACATCGTAACTGCCCGCAGCAAGCGTAATAAATGGCTTGGTAATTTGCAACAGCAAGCCAATAACTAAAATAATGGTAATGGCATTACGCGATTGTGCTTGCGTAAACCGATATTTTGCTAGTAAAACAAGGGTGAGGGCTATGGCCACACAAACGGCAACGGCTATACCGTGTTCTTGTGTGTAACTTTTAAATTGTCCGTTTTCGTAAAGTATGGCACTCCAATTCATTAATTGAAAATACAAACTATTTGTTTAAACCTATAATATAATCCAAAAAAAAGCCCCCAAAAATTGGAGGCTTTTGGAACGTTAAAAAGTTAATTAGGCCAATTTAGCTTGCAAATTGCTGTTAATGGCTTCCAAAAACTCTTCGGTGTATAAATAATGTTCACCGTGATTTACTTTATTTCCGTGGATGTTTACGGCTAAATCTTTAGTCATTTTACCACTTTCTACAGTTTCAACGCAAACCTGCTCTAAAGTTTTGCAGAAGTTTACCAATTCTGTGTTGTTATCTAAAATGCCACGGAATTCCAACCCTCTGGTCCAAGCAAAAATAGAGGCAATGGGGTTGGTAGAAGTTGGTTTACCAGCTTGGTGATCGCGGTAGTGGCGGGTAACCGTACCGTGAGCAGCTTCGGCCTCCATGGTTTTTCCATCGGGCGTAACCAAGGTAGAAGTCATTAAGCCCAAAGAACCAAAACCTTGTGCAACTGTATCCGATTGCACGTCGCCATCGTAGTTTTTACAGGCCCAAACAAAGTTGCCATGCCATTTTAAGGCAGATGCCACCATGTCGTCAATTAGGCGGTGTTCGTATACCAAGCCGTTTTGTTCAAACTTGGCTTTGTAATCTGCTTGGTAAATTTCTTCGAAAATATCTTTAAAACGGCCATCGTATTTTTTTAAGATGGTGTTTTTGGTAGATAAATATAAAGGCCATTTTTTCATCAATGCCTGGTTAAAGCACGCATGTGCGAAACCACGGATAGACTCGTCGGTATTGTACATGGCCATAGCCACGCCATCGCCTTTAAAATTGTATACTTCAAATTCTTGTACGGTACCGTCTTCGCCTTCAAATTTCACGGTCAATTTCCCTTTTCCTTTGGTTACGAAATCTGTTGCACGGTACTGGTCGCCAAAAGCATGACGGCCAATGCAAATAGGTGCGGTCCAGTTGGGAACCAAACGAGGTACATTGCTCATTACAATGGGTTCGCGGAATACGGTACCATCTAAAATATTACGGATGGTTCCGTTTGGCGATTTCCACATTTGTTTTAAGTTGAACTCTTTTACACGAGCCTCATCGGGCGTAATGGTAGCACATTTAATACCAACTCCATATTGTTTTATGGCGTTAGCGGCATCAATGGTTACATGGTCGTTTGTTTCGTCGCGGTATTCCATGCCTAAATCATAGTATTTAATGTCTAGGTCTAGGTACGGGAAAATCAATTTGTCTTTAATGAATTTCCAAATAATGCGGGTCATTTCGTCGCCATCTAGTTCTACAACGGGATTGGCTACTTTAATTTTTTGTATGCTCATGAGGGTGTAACGTGGTTTTTTTTGCTTGCGGCAAAGATATAAAAATTGTGTAAAGGCTGTATTCTAGAGATCTAAATCGAGATTAAAAGTTTTGCGAAACTCTTCTACTGCCGGATTTTTCTCCACCATGTATTCGTACTTTTCGGTACTTGTATATAATCGCTTGCCTTCTGCCTGTTCGGCAATAATTGTTTTTAGCTCTAGTTGGAAATTATTCAGATCGGTTCGTAAAAAGTTTAATAAATCTACCCGTTCGTGCAACAAAAGCTCTTCTTGAATTTTATTTTCAAGGGTAAACTCAATAAGAAGGCCATCGCTAAGCGTAGGGTTGCCGCTGTTTAAAAGGGTAAACAAATTAATTTTTCCGTCTTTTTTTACCTGTTCGCTATAGGTTCTCCAGCGGTTAAGCAACATTTCTTGCGTTACGCTTTCAGCGCTATCACCGCTTACATACTCGGGTTTTTTCTCTTCCACCACCGTTGCACTTGCCCAATCGTTTAGGTTGGGAATGAGGGTGCTAGGGGCCACTAAATTAATACCGATAGGTGCTTCGGGCTCACTAATAGGTGCCTGGCTTGGTGTTTCAGCAACAATTTCGGGTTCTACTATTGCTTCGGGTAGTTCTACAATTGGCTCGGGTGATATTGCTACGGGAACTATTTCTATAACTGCTTTCTCAGCAATTTCTTGCTTTTCGGGTATAGAAACAGGGGCTTCATTTACAGGAGCGGGCTCAACTCGTTTTTTTTTTACTTCCTCGGTTTCGGGGAGGCTGCTTAAGTTTAATACCGATGGCAAATGCGCTAGTTTAATAAGCGCCAATTCTACCTGCAGGCGTTGGTTTTTGCTGCTGCGGTAATTTAAATCACATTGGTTAGCAACAGAAAGCGCCGATACCAAGAACGAAGCATTGGTTTGTTGGGTTTGCGCCAAGTATTTGGTGCGTATACTTTCGCTTACCTCTAATAATTGTGTGGTGCTAGGGTCTTGCGCAACTAATAAATTACGGAAATGGCTGGCTAAACCAATAATGAAATGGTTGCCATCAAATCCTTTATTTAAAATTTCATCAAAAATTAAAAGAGATTTAGCCGCTTTTTGAGCTAAAAGTGCTTCGGTTAGTTGAAAATAATAATCGTAATCTAAAATATTGAGGTTTTCGATGACTGCTTTGTAGCTAATATTTCGATTAGAAAAACTAGCCAATTGGTCGAACATCGATAAGGCGTCACGCAATCCCCCATCGGCCTTTTGCGCAATAATGTGTAAGCCCTCTGCCTCAAAAGCAATGCCTTCTTTTTGTGCAATTGCTGCCAAATGTTGGGCCATATCTTCCACCTTAATGCGATTAAAATCAAAAATTTGGCAACGCGATAAAATAGTTGGAATGATTTTATGCTTTTCGGTAGTGGCTAAAATGAAGATGGCATAGGGTGGCGGTTCCTCTAGCGTTTTTAAAAAGGCATTAAAAGCCGCCGATGAAAGCATGTGCACCTCATCAATAATATATATTTTGTATTTGCCGGTTTGTGGCGGTATGCGTACTTGTTCGGTAAGGTTCCGAATATCTTCTACCGAGTTATTCGAAGCCGCATCTAATTCGTGAATGCTAAACGACGTGCCATTTTGAAACGATTGACACGATTCGCAGGTGCCACAAGGCTCTGCTAATTGGCCGCTTTGTTGGCAATTGATGGTTTTAGCCAAAATACGAGCACAGGTAGTTTTACCCACTCCACGGGGCCCACAAAACAAAAAAGCCTGTGCCAGTTGATTGGTCTTTATGGCATTTTTAAGCGTATTGGTAATGTGGCTTTGGCCAACTACGCTCTCAAAGGTTACTGGGCGGTATTTTCGGGCTGAAACGATAAAATTATCCATCGCTCCTAAATTAGCCATAAGATCTTGGTTCTACAAAAAATTTCCCCAAATTGCCGTGGAGTGCTCCCGTATGTTTGGTTTGCAAACTACCGTTTGTCGGATATTATGTTCGTTCGTCTACCAAAAGCTGCCGTTAGTCATTTTTTTATGGTATTGATTTGCAGAAAGCTGCAACTTAGTACCATAGTATTAAACTTATTAATATAGGTTTTAATATTTCTAATGTTTCAATTTGGTGTGTTAAAAAGCGGCAGAGGTTCCCAAAACTTCGCCGCTTTTTTTGTATCCGTTGTTTTGAGCATAAAAGACAGCCAATTATTTGATTTAATGGAAATAATCTCTAAATTTGCGTCCCGCTTAAAAAGAGCGGATTATTAAAAAAACATTTATGCAACAGTACGAAACCGTAATCATTCTTACCCCGTTGTTATCTGAAGAAGCTGCTAAGGAGGCTATTGCCAAATTTACCAAGCTTTTAAAAGATAATGGAGCCGAAATTATCCAAGAGGATAATTGGGGTTTGAAAAAACTTGCATACCCAATTCAAAAGAAAACAACTGGGTATTACCACCTAACTGAATTTAAGGCTCCGGGTGAATTTATTAACAAACTGGAGGTTGAATTTAAGCGTGATGAGCGTGTTATGCGTTTCTTAACTACCGCTTTAGACAAACATGCTATTGCGTACAATGAGAAAAAACGCAGTGGTGCCTTCAATAAAAAGAAAACTGAAAAAGTTGAGGAGGAAGTAAGCAATGGCTAAAGAGCAAATTCAATACGTTACTTCTCCCAAAGTGGAGGATAACCGCAAGAAATACTGCCGTTTTAAAAAGAACGGAATTCAGTATATCGATTACAAAGACGCTAACTTCTTATTGAAATTTATTAACGACCAAGGTAAATTATTACCACGCCGTTTAACCGGTACTTCGTTAAAATTTCAACGTAAAGTAGCCCAAGCTGTTAAACGTGCTCGTCACATCGGCTTGTTACCATATGTTACAGACTCATTAAAATAACAGGGGGACACACGAAATGGAAATTATCTTAAAACAGGATATTAAAAATCTTGGCGAAAAAGACGATATCGTAAATGTAAAACCCGGTTATGGCCGCAACTTCTTAATTCCTAAGGGATATGGAATGTTGGCAACCGAGTCTGCAAAGAAAGTATTGTCTGAAAACTTAAAACAAGCTGCTTTTAAACAAGATAAAATCAAGAAAGACGCAGAAGCAATTGCTACTCGTTTGGACGGAGTTAAATTATCTATAGGTGCAAAAGCGGGCGAAACCGGTAAAATCTTCGGTTCTGTAAATACCATTCAAATTGCTGATGCTTTGAAAAAAGCGGGCTTTGAGGTAGATCGTCGTAGAATTACGTTCGAAACTGATCCTAAAGAAGTTGGTGAATACTTGGTAAACTTAAACTTACACAAAGAAGTGAAAGTTCAAGTTGCTTTCGAAGTAGTTGCCGAGTAAGGTTTACTCAACAAAAAATACCAAAGCGTTCCGATTATTCGGAACGCTTTTTTTATGCTCCTAGAATTTCTACTTTAGTACATCCAAACCCGAGTCCATGTTTAGTATCCTAAAAAAAATTATTTTCAGTTTTCTTATCCTTACTTGTGCATGGGTGCTCTTGTATCGTTTTGTAAACCCGCCCATTACCTGGTTAATGGTGCAGCGGAGTATGGAGCGCCAATCGGATGGAAAATCGTTTAAAATGGAGCGCAAATGGCTTAGCTACGATGAATTGTCGACCAATCTAAAAAGAGCCGCTTTGGCCGGAGAGGATGCTGGATTTATGAATCATTGGGGCTTTGATTTTAAGTCCATTCAACGGGCTTACGAAAAAAATCAACGGGGCCGTAGGGTAAGCGGAGGAAGTACCATTACGCAACAAACGGCCAAAAATGTGTTTTTATGGCCCGGTCGTTCGTGGGTGCGTAAAGGTTTTGAAGCCTATTTTACCGTATTGATAGAAGTACTTTGGTCTAAACAACGCACCCTAGAGGTTTATTTAAATGTCATTGAAATGGGCGATGGCATTTATGGTGCCGAGGCGGCTACCCAAGCCTATTACGGCAAATCGGCCCAGAGTTTATCTAAAGGCCAGGCCGCTATGCTCATTGCCGTATTGCCCAATCCCTTGCGTTGGAGTCCGGCAAAACCAAATGCGAAGGTGTACTTTCGCCAAGCGCTTATATTACGCAATATGCAAAGGTTGCGGAATGTGCCTTTAAACTAAGCACTTGTTTTTGTGAATAATGTACCGTGCCAGCTTTCTTTGGCGGGTATTTCCCAGGCGTTTTGTAAGGCTGCATAGGTTTGCACCAAATTGTTAAATACCACGGTATTTTCAGTTACCAAGCCTGTTGCAATTAATGTTTCAAAAGCAGCTTTGCTACATACCTGAATGCCATGTTCGTTACGGTAAGCCAGTTGCATCCGATCGAAAAGACTCAAATTAAACTCCTGTTCTATGGTTTTAAGTACGGCTACCGATTTATCTATGGAGCAGCCTGTTACCGAGGCATGGGCCTCATCTACCATAAAAATAATAAAGCGATTGTATTGGATTGCTGCTGCAGCTTTCAGTACTTTTCCATGCGCTTCCCAGCTAGCGGTAAAGGCATCTAGGCGTTCTTGAATGGCATTAAGCTCCTCAGGCGCCAAATTTCTGTCTGCTTGGTAAACCCAGACTCTAGAATTTTCAGAAAAGTTCATGTACAAAGGTATCAAATTATTAATTTGGGATGAATTTTATGAAGTCATCCTATTTTACTCGTTTTAGAGGAGTTAGTTTACTGGTTTTACTTTCCCTTTTTGCATTTTCTAGCCCCGATGTTTTGGAGTGCTTGCAAGCTTGTCAAGATAAATTAAACCTGAACTATGCTCCCGAATTAGATCGGGTGCAGGTAAAAAAAGTAGATTTTCAGCTAACTAAAGAAGGTTTTTTTCGTTATCGCCGCACCTTGGCCAATGGCCGACAAGAATATTTTGCCTTCAATTTGAGCCAGTTAGAAGACCTAGATTATTTAGGAACTACCCAAAGTGGTTTTTTAGTGCTGCATACCCGACCCGAAAGTGTAATTGTACAAACCTTTCGTGATAGTAGAGGGAATATAGATTCGATGGCAAATGAACTGCGTTTACCACTAAAAGGTATGCAGGCAGACGATTTAGCGCAACTACATACCTGTTTTATGCAGGTACGAGATAAACTGAACCTTCGGAATTAAAGACCGTTTGCTCGGACCGTAATTTCTGCAATATCCAATACCTCTACCTCTTTTTCCTTATCAAAATTCTTAATGCCATCGCTCAGCATGGTCATGCAAAAGGGGCAACCTGCGGCTACAATTTGTGGTTGGGCTGCTAAAATTTCTTCGGTACGCTCAATATTGATGTCTTTGTTTCCTGCTTCGGGCTCTTTAAACATTTGCGCTCCGCCGGCACCGCAACATAAACCATTCGATTTGCAGCGTTTTAATTCTACTAAATCGGCATCTAATACTTCTAAAGCTTTACGTGGAGCTTCGTACACATTGTTGGCTCGGCCTAAATAACAGGGATCGTGAAAGGTTATTTTTTTGCCTTTAAACGATTCGCCACCTTCGGCACGCAGTTTACCTTCGTTTATTAATTCTTGAATCAACTGGCTATGGTGAATAACTTCGTAGGTGCCGCCTAAACCCGGATATTCGTTGCGTATGGTGTTAAAGCAATGCGGACAGCCGGTAACTATTTTCTTTACGTTGTAGGCATTTAAGAGCTCAATATTGGTCATGGCTTGCATTTGGAACAGAAACTCGTTACCGGCCCGTTTAGCAGGGTCGCCAGTACAACTTTCTTCGGTACCCAATACGGCAAATTTCATGCCCACATGTTGCAATATTTTACAAATATCGCGGGTAATTTTTTGTGCACGTTCGTCGAAACTACCGGCACAGCCTACCCAAAATAAAATTTCTGGCTCTTCGCCTTTGGCCACCAATTCGGCCATGGTTGGTATGGTTAATTCGCTCATTTTTTTTATTCCTTACTTGCCCAGTTAAAGCGGTCGCTTGGGGCATATTTCCAAGGTGCACCGTTGTTTTCTAAATTGCCAAACATGCTGTTTATACTTCCTGCAGCTTGGGCTTCTTCCATTACCGCAAAGCGGCGTAATTCTACAATAATATTGAGTGGGTCTAAATTAATGGGGCAAGCATCAGTGCAGGCATTGCAGGTGGTACAGGCCCAAATTTCTTCACGGCTAACGTAGGTATCCAATAAACTCTTATCGTCTTTAAAATCGGCTCCATGCGCATCTATGCCTTTGCCCACTTCGGTTAAGCGATCGCGGGTATCCATCATTATTTTACGTGGAGATAAGAGTTTGCCCGTTAAATTGGCCGGGCACACGGAAGTACAACGCCCACATTCGGTGCAGCTGTAGGCATCTAACAAATTTTTCCAGCTTAAACCTTGTACATCTTTGGCGCCAAAGGTACTTCCCGCTGCAACTGGAGTAGGGGTGTAGCTGGTATCGAGCATGGCTTTTACCTCGTTGCTCACCGAGTCCATGTTGTTAAACTGACCTTTAGGGCTTAATTTACTGTAATAGGTTGCCGGAAAGGCCAATAAAATATGCAAGTGTTTAGAATAGGGCAAGTAATTTAAAAAGGCAAAAATACCAATGATATGGAACCACCAACAGCCTCTTTCTATCCATACGAGGCTATTGCTCGAGTCAGGCAAAAGCCCAATTAACCAAGAGCTAACCGGAAATGTACCTACCGGAATGTAGTGCGCCACGCCCAATTGCTGTAATTTACTATCGGCGGCATTCATGGTTAAAAATGCCGACATCAATAATATTTCGATGATGAGGATATAATTAGCATCCGATTTTGGCCAATCGGTCATTTCGGCACCGCTAAAACGGCGAAGCTTCATTACATTTCTTCGGATTAAAAAGATGATGCAGGCTACCAATACCAAAAGCGCCAATACTTCAAATGCACCAATGAGTACGCCATAAGCTTGCCCAAGTGGCTCTGCAAATATGCGGTGTGTGCCAAATAAGCCATCTATTACAATTTCTAAAACTTCAATATTGATGATGACAAAACCCAGGTACACAAATAAGTGCAGAATGGCTGCCACGGGGCGTTTTTGCATTTTCGATTGCCCAAAGGCCACCCACAACATGGTTTTAAGGCGTTCCGATTTACGGTCCGAACGGTTTTCGGGTAGCCCCAAATGGATGTTTCTGCCAATTTTGGCTGCATTTTTGCCAAACAGATAAATGGCAAAGGCGCTAAGGGCTAAGAAAATAAGTTGTGCAAGCATAAGCGGTTATAATCTGAGCGAATTTAATGAATTAACCGAAATTCAAATTGCTATGCATGCATAAAATTTAATTTAGAATTTTTCTAAGCAAGCCAAGGGGGTTTAAGGCTTAAAATAAGCCATTTTATGCGGGTGGCTTTTTATTTTCAAAAAATATTTTCTGAAACGAAAAAAGAGATTACTTTTGCAGTCCCCAAGGGGAAAAGGGTACCATAGCTCAGTTGGTAGAGCAAAGGACTGAAAATCCTTGTGTCGCTGGTTCGATTCCAGCTGGTACCACCAAAAAACCTCAATCAGAAATGGTTGGGGTTTTGTTGTTTTAAAGGGTTTTTACCCCTTTTTTCTCCCTTTACTTACTATTTTAAAGAACATCTCCCTCGAGTGGGTCTGGTTAACACTTGGGTTGATTAGCTACTAATTTAAGTAAAATTTGACTCATATAGTGACTCACTTACAGAAGTTAATTTTAAAGTTTCAATTTCTTTTTTTAATGGCTATTATCACTTGAGCTCTTAACCAAGTATACGGAGAATAGTTGAGAAAATAAAATACAACTTTAAACATTTAAACGACTTATCAACAAGGCTTTCAAGTAGTTAGGTGATTTCTTATCTTTGTTTATTAGAAATATAATTAGCCGATGCGTTCAGATTTTTGCCAGATAAAAAGCATATTCCCCACCAGAATAAGAAGCTACTAAGTCAAGTAGTTTAATAGCGCAACTTTCCAGCAAATACCCTTAGTAAACCCTAATAGATTTTTGGGTAGGGGACTCTTTTGCTTCTAAGGAAGGCTCAAGATTGGAACAAAACCAGCACGAGTAGAGCTTTTATTAACGCTCGTTCCAAAAATGTTCCAGTTTGAAAGAGATAAAGTAATGAACCCATACAGCATAAATACCATTAATGATGAGTAATAATACCCAATACAATGAGCAGATTAACTGCGGAAACAAAAAGTACTTAAGTGAAGTTGAACCTTTTAACGATGGATTACCTAAGAACTGTCTCTTCCACAAAGGAATGACAGGAGTTGGAGGAACCACCATTGCTCTAAACGACGATTTTCCAACCGTTATATGCCTTCCATTTAAGTCTGTAATAGATAATAAGGTTCAGCAAAGTTTAGATAAGCCTGGGAGCTTTAAATACGATTTAATCCACTATTATAGTGGCTGTGACGACGAAGATGCCAAAAAGATGATAATGAGTTCCAAAGTGCCCAAGATTCTGGTTACTTATAACAGTTTAGGCAAGCTCTCAAACCTTATTAATCCCAAGGAATTTAACCTGGTTATCGATGAGTATGATTGCCTAATAACAGAATATTTGTATAGGGACTTAGCTTGTGATGTTGTTTATGACAATTACAAGGAGTATAAGAACTATACTTTTATGACTGCTACACCAATGAAAAGTGAGTTTCTAACATTTGAGCTTTCAAAAATCAGGATAGTGGAAGCAATTTGGGATGAGCGGGACCCTGTCCAAATCCTACCTCTTGAAACTACATCTATTATAAAGACTCTTGCAATTCGAATAGCTGAGTGTCTTAATAACATTAAGGAAGGCAACCTTTATATCTTCGTAAATAGCGTAATAATAGCAAATAAGCTTATTAGACACTGCAAGCTAAATGATGATAATACACGGTTTATTTATTCGGATAGTAACACAACACCAATTCCAAATGGTATAAATCGGGGTAAAACTACGGATGCTCCAAAAAAGATTAATATCATCACTAAAACTGGATTCCACGGATGTGATATAGATGATGAGATGGGAAAGATAATCGTAGTCTCTGATGGACTTAGGGAGCACACTTTTGTGGACGTCAGCATCACAATGCCTCAAATTATTGGGAGATTAAGAAATTCTAAATACTCCAACGTTATACACCACATATTTAGTAAAAATTATAGAACCAATGCATTCAATATGAGTAATGAAGATTTTATTGAGTACTTGAAACAGCAACAAAAAGAAGCCAATGATGCACTCATTCAGTATTGGCATACCTCTTCAAAAACTCAGCAAAGTTGGTTTCATTCTTGTGTAAAGAAAAATAATAGTGAGTCTGATTACTTTGATTTTATTCGACTAAACTCAGAAAGTAAACCTGAATTAAATGAAAGAAAGTTACAGGCATTAAAATTTAGCTATCACGTACGAAGTATGTATGATTCATCTGAATCTTTAACACAGGCTTATACAGCTACTAATTTCAAGCTTGGAGCATTAGAATTTGAAAATCCTGAGTTTGAGCTAATTCCGCAAGGCAGTTTTAGAGGAATTATAGATGCAAATAAATATGCAGTAGAAATTTTAACTAAGAAGGAAGAAGGTATAGCATTAACTTTAGAGGAAACCCAGCTTTTAAAGGAATGTTATTATGAATATCCAGACTTGGAGAAAGCTTATCTTTATTTTGGAATTGAAGAGTTTAGAGATGATGAAACCTTACATAAGGGTAATCTTAGAAAGAGAATTGTAGCAGAAGAGGTTAGTATCTTAAAAACTAATTCAGAGGATAAGGTAAGCACGTTTATGGTAAATAGTGGACTGATAAAAATTGGAGATTTTAAAAGTAACAATGAATTGCGTTCTGCCTTAACAACCACTTATGAATATTTGGGTATATATCTGCCAGTTAAGGCAAGTGATATTAAAAACTACTTTATAGCGATAGAAGACACTGGACGATTAGTTAAAAACGGCACAAAGCATAGAGGGTATTATATTGTTGACAGAAAAGATAAATGGAGGGATGTAGCTTAATAAGTGTTTTCACATTTATCACATAATTAAATGTTAAATCCAAAACTTTATTTTTTAATTTTATAATGATTTATAATAATCTCAAAAAAAAAATGATAAAACTTTTCAATCTTACCCTTATAGTGCTTTTGTTATTTACAGCTTGTAAAAAGGGGTCCGATGGCTCAATTGAAATAGTACCATTAGCACCTTCAGGTTTAAATGCGGTTCAGGCTTCACCTACTCAGATAAATCTGAGCTGGACCGATAATTCTACAAATGAAACAGGATTCAAAATTGAAAGAAAGTTGGCTAATGGGACTTATCAAATTATTGGAACCACGAATGTAGATATAACCAATTATTCGGACAATAATGCCATACAAGCGGCTACAAATTATGTTTATCGTGTGTATTCATACAACTCTGTTGGAAATTCGTTAACCTATTCTAACGAAGCAAGCATAAATTCATATAACTATCCTGTTATCTCGACAAATAATATATCTGCAACTTCAATTTCAACCGCTACATCAGGAGGCAATATAACAAGCGATGGCGGAACTCCAATTATTGCCCGAGGAGTTGTGTGGAGCACTTCTTCAAACCCTACGGTAAATTTAACAACCAAAACAGTTGATGGTACTGGCACAGGCAGCTTCAGTAGTTCACTCACAAACTTAACTGTTAATACAACTTATTTCATCAGGGCTTACGCTACCAATGCTGTCGGAACAGCATATGGCAATGAACAAACTTTCAAGACATTAAATCAAGGCATTACTGTAGCGGGCGGTAATGGTTCAGGAAACTTACCAAACCAACTTTCTGAACCTCGGGGAATATATTTAGATACTCAGGGAAATCTATTTGTTGTTGACAATGGTTTTGTTGCTCTAAGTCCGAATAGCGGTACTTATACGCACTCTCGTGTGCAAAAATGGGCTCCAGGAGCATCTCAGGGTGTAACTGTTGCTGGAGGTTTAAGCCTGGGTAGCGCTTCAAATCAATTATTAACGCCCGAAGGAATTTTTGTGGATGCATTAGGTAATCTTTATATAGCAGACAAAGGGAATGATAGAATACAAAAATGGGCACCAGGAGCATCTCAGGGTGTAACTGTTGCTGGAGGAAATGGTTTTGGGAGTGCATTAAATCAACTTGCAAGACCCAGTTCTGTATTTGTAGATTCTCAAGGCAACCTGTATATCTCCGAAATGGAAAATCATAGAGTTACAAAATGGGCTCCAGGAGCGTCTCAGGGTATTGTTGTTGCTGGAGGAAATGGTCGGGGGAGCGCTTCTAATCAATTTTACACACCTCGGTCCGTCCAAGTAGACTCACAGGGAAACATTTTTGTTAGAGATGGCGCAAATGCTCGTGTGCAAAAATGGGCTCCTGGAGCTACTCAAGGTATAACTGTTGCTGGAGGAATTTATGCTGGGACAGGTTTGAATGAATTTTCTGGGCAGCAATGGGGAATATTTTTAGATACTAATAATAATTTGTACGTAGCTGATAGTGGTAATTTCAGAGTTCTAAAATACACACCAGGTGCAACCCAAGGAGTGATAGTTGCTGGTGGTAATGGCTCAGGAAATGCTGCTAATCAATTTGCAAATCCAAGCTGGGTTTATGTGGATAATAATGGGAATATATATGTTTCTGATTCTACGAATGGCAGAGTTCAGAAATGGTCTAAATAAATCACTAATATAAAATAAATATGAATGACGATTTAAAATTATTTCTTGTAATTGGATTAGTTGTTTACGTATCGATTATTATTCTTTTCTATTCAGTTTTATCATCCATTGACAAAAACTCTAAGAGAACTAATCACCTTTTAAAATTATTGTATGAAAAGGACGGAACAAAGTTGACATTTGAACAACTTTCTATGTTAAACAGACTTTAATTATTTTTCTATTAGTTCATATTTCATCAAAAAATATTTACGCTAACGTAGAAAGATATAAGTTTTGCTGAAAATCAATAAAACTGCACGAAGTTATAAACTTGTAGAACCGAATCGAGGGGTCAGGGTTTAACTGTAATCAAAGTTGTAGATAAGAAACCTACTGTATCTTGGTTAGTTGGAATGTTCCAGTTATATTATTAATATTTGTATTCCGCCACGTCCCTGATGATAGGGTTCCATTAATTGGGTCAAACTGAGCAGTAAAAATTTGGGTTGTCCCAACAGTGCCACTATAGCCATATATTGTAATTAGGTTACAAGTTAGGGTATTCCCACTGAGAACCCAAGTACCTGTCCCAAACTGGTATGTTGAACCCACCCAATTACCTTCCCAGGTCATTGTTCCATCTGGTTTAACGGACCAACTATATGGCTTTGGACCTTCTGTTGTACTTGAAGCAGTACCTGTCCATAGACCTGGAACAGTTTTAGTATCGACTTTATTTTTTTCGCAACCCAAAACTGAGAATAGCAGACATATTAAAACTAAAAATTTTCTGTTCATATCAAATTTATTGAGGTTTGTAATTTTTTATTTAATTAATGTTTAATCGTTAAGTAATTTGTTTCTTAAATCGTTGTATTCGTCAATGCTGATAGTGTTATTATTTTTCAATTCTTCAAGTTTTTCTAATAATAATATTTTTTCACTTAAGTCAATTTTTTTCCCATTATTAACTTTGTTAGCATATTTCTTGACATTGTCAGTTATAAACTTTTTAGCATCTTTAATATTTTGAATATGCCAATCATAATCATCAGGAGTTGAAACTACATTCCCGTGAAGAGTGCTTGAGGTTCCAAAACTCTTTGAAATAACTGACATAATGAAATTTAATACATATCCAAAAATTGCAAGACAGCCAATACCTATAGCTAACTTAAAAATAAATTCAATTGCTTCCATTTTTTACTAATTTTTAATTATCAAAATTTACAAAATCATCCTCGTAATCATCTCTCTTTACAATCGTGTCGTAAAGTCCAATATCTTCTCCTTGGTGCTTATTTATACCCACATAAGCCAAACTTGAATCTTCATATCGTTTGAATTTATATACCGCATCGTTCATCAATGATGAATTGAAAACACCAAGACTTACCAATAACTCAAAGTCTTTCACGGTTAAGCCTGTTACTTTTTTAAAAAGTCCAGGTTCTAATTGTGTGATTACATCTTTTAAACTTCTTTCTCGGTAGTCTGTCAGATACATAAAAACAGGAACACGAGTTGCAAACTTGATTAACTTGTCTTGTATTTGTTTCCTAAGACTTTTGTATTCTTTCTCTTCTTCGGTTAATTCTTGTTTTTGCTTTTTAGTAAGTTCTTTATCGTTAGCTTCTTTTTTTGCTTTTTTAACAGCTTCCGATTTATTGATAATGGTTTCAATGTCCTGATTCAAATTTCTAAAGCCTTCAATGCTCATTAAAGCTTTCATTGCTTCTTCGTTTGCCATCAATCGGGCAAGGGTATTGTTGTCCACATTTACAAGCAAAGCACTTTCCCAACGTCTTGCCAAAAGGGTTGCAGTTGTGCCACTCATTGCCATATCCAAAATCCCAGCGGCATCTACCTGCTTCATTGAACTGCCGTCATAAGCTAATACAGGAAGGAAGTTTATAAACTCGGCAACTTTCGCTTCGGGGTTCGATTCGTTCACATTTAGACGGCAACTGTAATCGGCAATTTGTCTTAATGCTCGGTCGGGAGCAAAGTCAAAAACATAACATTCTTCTTTGAGTATTTCTTCTTTGTTGGGCGATTTGCTGTCGGGGTTTTTAATTACCCAAGGCGTTTGCACACGAAAAGCAGCTTGAAAATAGGTTTCAGGACTGGAAGAATTACGAAGCATAAAAATCCCTGTCCAAGGTTTTACCGAAACACCTGTGGTTAGTTTACCACAAGAAAGGGTAATAGTTTTTGACTCCAACGGATTGTCTGTCATTGCATTCAAAACGGGTGGCAAAGCTTCTACGCCAATACCTGCTTGTGTTCCTGCAGCAACCACCACTTTGTAATCGTGGTAAAATGTATTTTGTCTTCTTTCAAGTAATATAGCCATTGCGTTGCACGCTGCAACCGTTGGCAAAAACCAAAACGTATGATTCAACACTTTAAGCAATGGACCGTGTGAAAATGGCAAAGGCGGTTTTTTAGCACCCATTTTCAAATTGTCAACTGTTGTTTCACTGAAGGAACCCCTAATTAAGTCCAACCATTTTTGTACCTCATCTTCGTATTTGAAACGGGCTTTGCGTCCTTCTCCTTCCGCTGAAAAAAATAGGTTTAAATCAAAGCCATCAAACTCACCTTGCATAGCAATTTGTCGAATGGAATCAGGCAATTGATAAGTAAGCATTACCATTCGTGGCAATGCTGCATACGGATTGTTTTCACTTGTCCAATTCTCTTTGGCTCGTTGTTCGTCTGAATACGTCCAATTGAAAATTTGCTCTTCGATAAATTCGCCTGAACTGATTGCCCGAAAAGGTGTGCCTGACAAATACAAATAATGATTGGTGCTGATAGGGATAATTTTCTCTAAGTGTTCTGCTTTGTCTTCTTCGGCAATCCCTTCTTTTTCAATCTTTTTGTATTCTTCAATTTCCTTCTCGGCTTCTAAATCCTTACCAAATAAGTCTTTGGCGTTTTCTCGCCAAGCTCCAAAATGGTATTCGTCAAAAATGATACAATCCCAAACTGTGGCGTGTACCCATTCGTTTTTAGCTTTTATTCCGCCTGTGTTGGTATTTTTCCCTAAAAAATCTTGAAAAGAACCAAAGCAAACCAATGGTTTTTTGGTGTCAATATCTTGGCTCGATAATTCATCTGCGTGTTTGGAAATGAACTGCCAATCTTTAAAGTCAACGTGAGATAATAAATCATCTTTCCACGCATCTTCAACGGCTGGTTTGAATGTAAGCACCAACACTTTTTTCCAACCCATTTTTTTTGCCAATTGGTAACTGGCAAACGTTTTTCCGAAACGCATTTTGGCGTTCCACAAAAAATGGGGCGTTCTGTCTTTGTTTTCTTTTTTGAAACTCTTGAAATAGGCGATTGACTTATTTACGGCTTCTTCCTGCTCAGGTCGCATTCCGAAAGTAAGTACACGATTTTCTTCTGTTTTCTCGCCTGTTTTGATTTGGTGAATGGCTCTGCGTAAGTCGTTTAAAGTGCATTTAAACCATTCTCCGCTTTCGTTTACTACTTTCCATTCTCTCAACAATCGGTGTACTTCGTGGTCTGTAAATGAACTACCATCACGCTTCATTGCCGATTCCTCAAATACAATTTTGTATGGTATGGCTGCTGTGCCTAACTGCTCTTTGATACGTGTTTGTGCATCACGGTCAGTAAAGCCGATTTTGAGCAAACCTTTGTGCGATTCCACGCCCACCAATTCATAAGCATATATGGTCGGATTGGTGAACGGACGTAGTGGAAAGAATTCTTTTTTACTCATTGTCGGCGGCTGTTTCGTTTGCACCAATATTCTTTATTTTGGAATCAATGAAATCCCATTCATCATCTGAAATATTCCACTTTTTTCTTAATATATCATCTGAATACTCAATGTCATAATGCTCAAGATTAGGTATGAACATAAACCTTTCCCTTGTAACATTTTGTGAAACAACCGTTTGTAATAATAGAAAACGAAATATTTTTGTAAGTAAATATGATTTAAATGAAAGAACACTTTGTTCTGAATTAGAAGCAAATGCAACCAAATATGATTCTGTGCAAATTTCTCCTGGTTTAGCTATCCTTATATTTCCATCATAATAAAAACCGACAGGTTTAGAGAAGTCTGTTTGACCTGCAATTGGGGCAAATGGGATAAGTAATTTCCATTTATCAATTATTTTTAGTTGGTCTGTAACATCTTTACTATCAGCATATTTAACTCCAATTCTTTGTGTGAAATAGCAAGGTATTCCTTTAGAAAGAGGTTTGTATGTTGAAGGTAAACCAAAAGGTTTTCTTGATGAAATAATCTTATGCAAATAATACTTTGGCGATTCAATCTTATGAATTTTCTTGATGATTGGTATTGATTTACTATGTCTAATAAAAACCTCAAATTCATTGAGACTTCTTACTGAAGTGATTTTTTCTCCATTAGCCACATTTG
This sequence comes from Sphingobacteriaceae bacterium, assembly GCA_044239195.1. Classification (GTDB taxonomy): domain Bacteria; phylum Bacteroidota; class Bacteroidia; order Sphingobacteriales; family Sphingobacteriaceae; genus JAIPAN01. The sequence goes on from JBIIBV010000020.1 coordinate 22,502, forward strand.
TGATTTTACAATTTCCTTTATAATCTCTATCCCACAAAAAGTAACATATTCCACCCGCTATATCAACTCCGCTGAATACTTCGGCAGAATTTTCAAAATCTACTAATTCAACAATTCTATTATCTTTGAGCATATTGTTCCTAAACTCATCCAAGCCTTTTCCACCTGCATACCACCTTGCTGGAATAATCATTGTTAAATATTTCGGATTTAGCTTTTGGGCTTGTTCAATAAATTTTTGATAAATTGGCATAGCACTTTTTCCGTTGCCCCCGCCATCACTTAATTGATATGGCGGATTTCCAACGATAACGTCAAATTTCATATTGAATATTTTTTCAGGGTTGTCTGTGTGTATAAAATTGTAAGCGTAAGTTTCCAAAGCATCATCACGGTCATACACTTCTTGCCTTGCTCCGCAAAACTTGCAATTACCGTTTTGCCAAGTGTGTTTCATTCGTTTGTAGCGAATATTGCCTTGCTCATCGTCAAAGGTTTCACAAATGGAGTATTTGCCATTGGCTGTTTTGGAGCAATACACACTTCTGCGAGAAAGCAAAGCTGTTAAATCGGTTATAGCAATACCATATAGCTGCTGGCTAAAAATGTGGTTAATGCGTTCTTTGTTGTCGGGTATTTGGGTTTCCAAACCGTGCATCAGTCGTTTTGCGATTTCACGCAAAAACACCCCGCTTTTAGAAACAGGGTCTAAAAACTTGGCGTTGGGGTTGCTCCATAATTCAGTCGGGAGCAAATCCAAAATATCGTTTACCAAGCTCGGTGGCGTAAACACTTCGTCATTGCTCAAATTGGCAAGGCAGGAGAGTACATCAGGGTTATAGTTCGTTTGTATCATCTTCTCCAAGTTTTAAGAAATGAATAAGCGGGAAATCTTTTACGGGTTCGTCAATAGCTGCTGCATTGCCTTCGTCATTGAACATAGCAAACTGGTGTGTTTTCTCCACCAAAAATTTAAACATATAATCTCTGCGTTTCAGCATAGAACCGTTTACGGCACTCCATTCAGAAAAAATGATTGGTTGTTTGGTTTCAGGATTAGTAAAGTCCAAAGCATCACCCCAAAGTATATTTCTGTTCAATAAAAACCGAACAGAACGAATACAGTCATCATTTACTTGTTTGAATGTTTTGGAATACCATTCAGTGTAAATACCACGCAATCGGTCTCGGCATTCTTGGGCATTATCTTCTAAAATATCCACTCCGTATATGCTCGATACAGCAATTACCGAATAGCGTTCCCATTCAATTTGGCTTTTGCTATATCGGCTGTCAACTATTGTTAATTTTCGTTTCAATACTTCAGCTAAAAAGTTTCCGTTACCACACGCAGGTTCCAAAAAACGAGAGTCAATTCTTTCTGTTTCGTGTTTTACCAAATCAAGCATAGCGTTTACTTCACGTTGGTTAGTAAAAACTTCTCCGTGGTCAGTAACTCGCTTTTTGGATTTTACTTGATGTTCTATCTTTATTTCTTCTGTCAATTCGGTCATTTTTCACTTTTAAAATATTTTCCAAATTTTCTATTTCCCAAATTGAGGTAATTTATTATTCAGAATACACCCCTAATATAGTTGTATTTACTCATACAAATAAAATTTAGTGCACTTGCATAGACTTCTGCAATAACCATTTTCAATGAAATGGAAATAGTAAGCAATTGAGAGTTAATACAGATTTGCAGAAGTTAAAGTTCAATAAATACTCCCATACAACTATCATACACAATATAATGTATATCAGTTATTTAAGTGCTATATCTAAGATGTGATATTTTAGTATAAAAAGTGGCTATAATAAATCAATAACACAGCATTAATTCCCCTCTTGAAAAGCTTAGAAAACGTATGGTATAACTAAATATTATTAAGAGTATATACACCAGATATTATCCCCTTTAAAGTAAAGCCCGCACCCCTAAAAGAGAACGGTTTGGCTGAACCCCGCACCTCAAGTTCGGACAGTAATTAACGAAAAACTACGGATAAAGGTCGCTTTTACGTACGTAAAGAAAGACTTTTCAACAGATTTACGAGATTTAAACTATCATCCAAATCAATCAAATCTCCAATTTTGGGGCAGCATTTCTTAAGATTTCTTCATTATGTTCTCCCAATCCCCGTAAGTATTTAAGTGTGACCACAATGCTCGAATGACCCAATAGGCTCTTAAGTAAATTTACATCCTTAGTTCTTCTATAAACATCAACAGCAGCAGTGTGTCTGAAAGAGTAAATAGTCTGATTCTCTTGAATGATGCCCAATTGAAACATCTTACTCCAGGCTCTTGTCCAGGCAGTATTAAAATACGCCTCATTATAGGGCTGAATATCCTTAGAAAATATGTTTTCAGTAGATTTTAAATAGGGTAGGAGAGCTTCTACTTCTTTACTAACGTAATCTGGTACATATACCACTCTTACCTTTCTTCCCTTGTTTTCACTACCTGATAAATGGATTTCAGAGACGCCTTTCTTGAAGTGCCCTGCAGATAGCTTTCTAACCTCTATATGCGGTCTCAGGAAGCATCCGTAGGTTATTAGACAACATAAGTATAGTTGTTGATTATTTGTCCTTAAATAGCCTAAAACAGACTTTAATTGCTCGGGTTCATATATTTTGTGGAGCTTACTATGTGTTTTTCTTTTGCTGGTCTTAGTTACGCTGTCATAGGGTTGTTCAATAAGCATACCAGCGGTTGAAAATAGCACAGCCAAGTTTCTTCTTTTATTCATATAATATGTACCTGAAGATTGAAATTGGGATAGAAAGGTTTGTATTCTATTGATTTTTAAGGAACACAGAGGTGCTCGTTTTTCATCTTCTGTTAAGAATGCAATGAATTGATTGTAGACAGTTTTTAAATCTCTTTTATAAGTATCGCTCAAATCGGAGTTTTGTTTACTTTTTAAGGCATTTTCAAGGCATTCGGATAAGCTAATTGGTATTTTGTGTTCTTCTTCTTTTAGGTAGGTATTATTCTTCAGTGCATCTTTTAATTCGAAGAGCAGTACATTTAACAAGCGCTCTCTCTCTTTAGTGGTTTTGCTCCTGTTTGGATGAATGTTTAGATTCAATAGATTCCCATTATAAATCCTGGCACGCTTTCCTTTGTAGTTGAAATGGATATAGGCTCTTTTGTTTAGCTCTCCATTGTTAAAAATTTTAGGTTCAGTATACATTGAGATGACTCATTTACTGACTCACTTTTTAAAAGTTGTTCTAAATAATGTAATTTAAGGTCCTGATGAGGGGTAGAGCAAAGGACTGAAAATCCTTGTGTCGCTGGTTCGATTCCAGCTGGTACCACAAAAAACCTCAATCAGAAATGGTTGGGGTTTTGTATTTTTATAGTTACCCAAATGAAACGAGCATTCCTT
>JBIIBV010000067.1:0-6911 GCA_044239195.1 Sphingobacteriaceae bacterium
GCCTTGAATTTCTACTTCTTTTGAAATTGCTTCGTATTCGCGGTTATTTTTTACTTCGTTTAATTGAGCCTCGTACTTTTTAATAGCAACTCCAGCTTCTTTAATGGTGTTTTTGCGGGTTACAATCGCATCTTCCAAATCATCCAAATCGGTTTTTATTTTTTGGATACGGGTTTCTAAACCTGCAACATCATCTTCTAAATCGGCTACTTCAACAGGCAATTCACCGCGAATTTGGCGGATTTTATCAATTTGAGTATGGATAGATTGCAACTCATATAGGGCTTGCAATTTTTGTTCTACTGTTTTTTCCATTAAATTAAATACTTGATGGGGTTTGTAACTTGTTCTGTTAAATGGAGTGCAAAGTTAGGAAAAATTTTAGTAATAGTTTCAAACAAAAGCATTTGCGTAAACTGTTCGCTTTCAAAGTGTCCCACATCGGCAATTACGACTTGTTTATCGGCGTCAAAAAATTCATGGTATTTGTAGTCGGCCGTTACAAACATATCGGCGCCAGCTGCTAGGGCGTTGGGGAGTAAAAAACTTCCCGAACCGCCACAAATGGCTATTTTTTTTATTTTCTTTTCCAATAATTGAGTATGCCGTATTACCGGTACGCCCAATTGTGATTTTATGTGTTGCAAAACAGCAAGCGCATCTTGTGCTTCGGGCAACTCTCCAATCATACCCGAACCAATTTCTTGGTGGCTATTGCTAAGTGTTTGCAGAAAATAAGCCACCTCTTCGTAGGGGTGAGCTTCTTTTAATGCAGATAAAACCGTTTTTTCAAGGTGTTCGGGATACAATATCTCTATACGAAGCTCGGCTTCGGTTTGCGGAATGCCAATACTACCCACAAATGGATTGGCTCCATCTTGTGCGGTAAAGGTTCCCTCTCCGGCCACATTAAAACTGCACTGGGCATAGTGTCCAATTTGGCCCGCACCGGCGTTAAACAACGCGGCTCTCACCGCATGGGCATGTTGGGTTGGACACAGGGTAACTAGTTTTTTTAAAATTCCACTCTTTGGAGCCAATATGCGCAAGTTATGGAGACCAATTTTGTCGGCTAGAGCCTTATTTACACCGGCTGCTACGTTATCTAAATTGGTGTGAATGGCGTAAATCGCCACATCGTTTTTTATGGCTTTAATCAATGTGCGATCTACATAACTAGATCCGGTAAAACGCTTTAGTCCCTTAAAAACAAGTGGGTGGTGTGAAATAACCAAATTGCAGCCTTTTTTAATGGCTTCATCTACCACCTCTTCGGTGCAGTCTAAAGAAATTACTGCACCACGAATAGTCGTATCGGGGTTTCCAAAAAGCAAGCCAGAGTTGTCATACGGCTCTTGGTAAGCCAATGGCGCCACCGACTCTAGGTAGGTACAGAGTTCTTGTAACTTCATTTCTTACTAGGCACCCATTCTACTCATTTGGGCAGCTTCTATAGCTACTTTTTGATTGTATTCTTGGGCAATGGATTTATGATTCACCAAATCAACGATGGTACCAATGAGACAAAGACCGCCAGTAAATAAATACAAAAGACCCATGCCTATTTGTCCGACCACAAAACGTTGCACACCGGCAACCACCACCAAACCCAAAAGAGTGAACAATAAAATATCTTGGGGATCTTTTCTTTTTCCTGTATAAAACATAGTGAAGGTTTTCAACTGTCCCTCGGACATGCTTTTGGTTAATTGCTCTAAAAACTGATATTCTGCGGGAGTAATGCCCTTCAGTTGCATAAAAAATTGTTGATTCATACTAGGGTATTTAGTTTTTTAAAGATAAAATAAATTGCTTGGAAAGCTGGGCTATTCTAAAAAGCAAAATAGCTAAAGCTGGAAATACAAACCAATGTAGGCCCAGAGCTTGTTTAATTTCTCCGTGAAAAACATGGGTTATTGCCCGTCCAAGTCCACAACCCGGGCACCACGTAATCCCTAAATTTGCCAAAGGGCAGAGTGTAAAATGGCTTGCACCCGGCGTACTGATGGCTAATAGAATCAGGGCTAGTATCCAAATAAAAAGCTCAAAGGGGGGTACGCGTTTTTTCACGAATTAAATATACAAAGACCATTCCTATTATTTTGGGGTACAGGTGCTATATTTGCAGCGAAATTAGGATTGGTGACAATTAGGGAACTACTATTACGGTACCAAGCCAACCCACGGGTAAACGAATTGGCTACAGCGCTACATTCGGCCAGGCACCCACGGGTACAGCTTAGGGGTCTCATCGGATCGAGTGATGCGGTGCTGGCGGTAGCTTTGTTCTTGTTGCAGCAAAAAACCACCCTTTTCGTGCTTCCCGATAGAGAAGAAGCTGCTTATTTCTTAAACGATTTAGAAAATATATTGGGCGAGGAAGCTTTGTTCTTCCCAGCATCTTGCCGCAAAGCTTTCGATTTTACACAGCCCGATAATAGCATGGTGCTGCAACGTGCCGAGGTATTAAACGAACTAAAAAATAAAGAAGCCACCGCAAGTTTAGTAGTAACCTATCCCGAAGCCCTAAGTGAAAAGGTCATCAACCGAAACTCTTTAGAAAAAAACACCCTGGAGATTTCGGAGGGCGCCAAGCTAGATATTGAATTTATTGCCGACTTTTTAACAGACTACGAATTCGAACGGGTAGATTTTGTATATGCACCCGGGCAATTTGCGGTTCGTGGCGGCATTGTAGATATTTTTTCTTTTTCACATTTTCGGCCTTACCGCATTGAATTTTTCGGAGACACCATTGAGAGTATCCGCGATTTTGAAATTGAAGATCAACTATCGGTAGCTAAGTTTAAACACATTACGGTTGTACCAAACGTTCGGGCCAAATTTTTAAGCGATGAAAAAATATCACTCTTAGAATATTTAGGTGCCGATTGTGTGGTGTGGATAAAAGATGCACAAATGACCCTCGATGTAGTTAAAAATGGCTACAAAAAGAGCAGGGAGTTGTGGGAAGCCATACCCCAGGCCGATAAAAATCAAAACCCCGAGTGGCTGAATCCTAATCAGCAGTTGTTAGACGAAAAAATGCTGGCTAGCCAATTGCAAGATTTTACGATTGTGGAATTTGGAAAACAGTTTTTTTACAAAGCAAATCACTCTTTTTCATTCGAATTTAGCCCACAACCCTCTTTTAATAAAGATTTTAGCCTGCTCATTCACAACCTAAAGAAGAACGAAGCAGAACATATAGAAAACTACATTTTTACCGATTCGGCCAAACAATCGGAACGCCTATATAGCATTTTCGAAGATTTAGATAAAACGGTGAAATTTACACCCATACACCTTTCATTACGAGAGGGTTTTGTAGATAGGGACCAAAAATTAGCCTGCTATACCGATCATCAAATTTTCGATCGCTACTATAAATACCAAACCAAAAAAGCATATGTACGCTCACAAGCTTTAACCCTAAAAGAGCTACGCGATCTAAAACCCGGCGATTTTATTACCCACATAGACCACGGGGTTGGTAAATATGCCGGCCTGGAAAAGGTGGAAGTAAACGGCAAAACACAGGAAATGATTCGCTTGGTATATGCCGATAATGATTTGTTGTATGTAAATATCAACTCCTTAAACCGCATTTCTAAATTTTCGGGCAAAGAAGGCGCCATACCCAAGCTGAATAAATTGGGCACCGATACCTGGGATAAACTAAAAAAATCGACCAAAAAACGAGTAAAAGACATTGCCCGGGATCTTATTAAACTCTATGCCCAGCGCAAAACCAAGGAGGGAAATGCGTTTAGACCCGATACCTATTTGCAAACCGAATTAGAGGCTTCGTTTATTTACGAAGATACCCCCGACCAAGAAAAAGCCACAGCCGACGTGAAAAAAGACATGCAGGCACCACACCCTATGGATCGTTTAATTTGTGGCGATGTGGGCTTTGGGAAAACAGAAATTGCTATTCGGGCGGCATTTAAAGCGGTTACCGATGGGAAGCAGGTGGCTGTTTTGGTACCCACCACCATTTTGGCACTTCAACATTTTAAAACCTTTGTAGCCCGATTGGGTGAGTTTCCCTGCACGGTTGATTATATCAATCGCTTTAAAACATCGGCACAAATAAAAGAAACCCTACAAAAACTAGCCGATGGTAAAGTAGATATTATAATTGGTACCCACCGTTTGGTGAGTAAAGATGTGCAGTTTAAAGATTTAGGCCTATTAATTATTGATGAGGAACAAAAATTTGGTGTAGGAGTAAAAGAAAAGCTGAAGCAATTTAGGGTAAATGTAGATACCCTTACGCTCACCGCTACTCCAATTCCACGAACGTTGCATTTTTCTTTAATGGGTGCCAGAGATTTAAGCATTATTAGCACGCCGCCGCCCAATAGGCAACCCGTACAAACCGAATTGCATGTGTTTAACGAAAAACTCATTCAAGAAGCGGTAGAATTTGAGCTTTCTCGTGGTGGGCAGGTGTTTTTTATTCACAATCGGGTACAAGATTTGGCCCAACTCGGTGGACTTATTCAAAAGCTGGTACCAGCAGCCAAAATTGGCATTGCCCATGGTCAGCTGGAAGGCGACGCACTAGAGGATGTAATGCTCAAATTTGTAAACGCAGAAACCGATGTATTGGTAGCCACCACTATTATTGAGGCTGGATTGGATATACCAAACGCCAATACCATTATTATTAACCATGCCCACATGTTTGGCTTAAGCGATTTACACCAAATGCGTGGTCGTGTAGGCCGATCTAATAAAAAAGCTTTTTGTTATTTATTGAGCCCGCCACTTTCTACCCTCACCGGCGAAGCCCGAAAGCGTTTGAGTGCCATTGAAGAGTTTTCGGAGTTGGGCAGTGGTTTTAATGTAGCCATGCGTGATTTAGATATTCGTGGAAGTGGAAACCTGTTGGGAGCCGAACAAAGTGGCTTTATAGCCGAAATTGGCTTTGAAATGTACCACAAAATTTTAGATGAGGCTATTCAAGAATTAAAGGAAGAAGAATTTAAGGGCCTTTTTGAAGAAGAAAAGGAGCGTGACTTTATTTCCTTTACACAGGTTGATACCGATTTAGAAGTGCTGATTCCCGATGAGTATGTAACCAGCATTGCCGAACGCTATAATTTATACAGTACGCTTTCTACCCTACAAACCGAGGCCGATTTATTGGCTTTTGAACAGGGCCTTATCGACCGATTTGGACCCCTGCCAGATTCGGTGAAAGAGCTGGCCAACACCCTGCGCTTACAGTGGTTGGGTAAACGCATTGGTTTTGAAAAAATATCGCTAAAGAAAAATGTGTTGCGTGGCTATTTTGTGAGCAACCAACAATCGGCGTATTTTGAATCGGAAGCCTTTGGAAAAGTGTTGGCCTTTGTACAAACCCGGCCGGGGGCTTGTAACCTAAAAGAGGTGAAGGGTGTACTCAGAATTGCGTTTGAGGGCGTAAACAACCTGAAACAGGCTATTTATTTACTTAATGAGTTGCTGGGCTAATTGCCCAACATAAACGTAATGGGGAGTACGTAAGAGCTTCGAACTTCGACCCCGTTTAATGTACCCGCTTGCCAAGGTGGCAATAAGCGTACCACCCGAAGCGCTTCTTCGTCGCAACCGGCACCAATACCACGCAATACCTTAAAATTACTAAGCAGCCCATTGGCTTCCACCACAAAATATACGAAAACTTTACCCTCTACACCTTGTTCTGATGCACTAGCCGGATAGTGAAGGTTTCTATTTAAAAAACGAAGTAATTTTTTTTGACCACCCTTAAACTGCGGCGGTGTAGCCAAAGAACCTGGAGCATATATGCTAGCCTCCTGATTGGTTTTTGGTGTACCCTCTGTTGGTTTTGGTGGTGGTTCTTGCTTAACTGTTTGTATAGCAGTGGTGGTGGTTCCCGCTAGCGGAGTGCTGTTTAAATTTACTACATCTAGTTCTTTCAAAGAACATATTTTTCCATCCTTGGTGAGTTTAAGCTCTAGTAAGATATCGGCCTTAACCCGTACCAATTCACTGGCCCGAATATAGCTCTGCTTGGTCCAATAAGTAGCCACCAGGGTGTCGCTACGGCGAACAACATTAAGGGTGTGCACCAACCAAGTGAGCGTTTGTTTTTGGTATGCTACCTGGCGCTCTTGGTTTAGTTGTTTGAGTTGCTGGTGTGTTAAGTGGTGGTAATTATAATACGTGTCAGTAATGGTGGTAAAATAGCTCGGTGGATCGAAATAACCTTTCTTTTGATCTACATAAAATGCTTCTATAAATTTAGTAATGGCAACTTTTACTTCCTCTTCGTTGGGTGTAGCCGCCTTTTCGAGAGGCTTGGGAGCCACAGAGGCTGTGGGCTGCACCACCTTGGGCTGGGGGTTAATGAAATGACGTATATCTTCTAAAAAAATATTAAGTAATGCTAATAAAAGCACTAGCACGCCCATGGAAATAGCAAAGCGCCAAACGGATTTATCGGGAACAATTTCGGGTTCGGTAAATTCGTTTTCGTCTTCCATAATGTATTAGAAAATAAAATAAGTGAGGTACACATACACTAGGGGTGCGGCAAAAATAAGACTATCAAAGCGGTCTAAAAGTCCGCCGTGGCCGGGTAAAAAAGAACCCGAATCTTTAATATTTAAACTACGCTTCAACATAGATTCTACCAAATCTCCAAAAGTGCCTGCAACACCAACCAATATGGCTAAAGCCAGCCAGTGTATGGGCGCTATGGTGTATACATACCTGCTCAAAATCCATGCCACAAGGCTTGCAATCACTATACCGCCCACAAATCCTTCCCACGATTTTTTGGGTGAGTGACGCTCAAAAAGTCTGTTTTTACCTAACGTGATACCAAACACATAGGCACCCGAATCGTTTGCCCATATGAGCAAAAGAAGAGAAAGCGGTAAAATAAAAGAAAA
>JBIIBV010000021.1:0-25807 GCA_044239195.1 Sphingobacteriaceae bacterium
GTGCTCAAGCGCTAGATATCGAAAAATTTATTGCCGAAGAACGCCGCTCTACTGAAGTGCAGTTAAAAGAAAATAGTTTCTGGTTGAGTTATTTGGTAAATCAATACCAAAACAACGAAGACCCCAAATTAATTTTAAACCACTTAACTGCTTTAAAAGCAATTAGCCCCGAGGTATTAAAAGCAGCAGCCAATAAATACCTGAGCGGAACCAATGTGATTCAATTGGTGTTGCAACCAGACAAAAAATAAAAGAGAGCACTTCTCTAGATTAAACCGGCCAAATTTATGGCCGGTTTTTTTGTGCAATAAATTCCCGAAAAGAGTGGTTTATATAGAATAATCACTTTGAGATGAAATTGCTTCTAGTATTTATTTTTTTGATTATGACAGAGATTACGACCGCTCAGGTAGTTAGCTATCAAGATGAAAAAGGCAAAGCCTTAAGCCAAGCACAAGTAGATGCCTTGGATAAAAAGTGTCATGGTTTTTTAAGTTTAGAAATTGTGCAAGAGGGCCCACTAATGATGGTTCAAGTACGTCCACCTAGTGCCACCGAATTGCAAACCCTCCAGAAATTACGACACCAAGAAACCGCTGTATTGCAAAAAAAGTGGCTCGATAAAACCCTACCTAGCTTTAATTTAGGCAGCACTAGTGATAAGATCTTTAGTAATAAAAATCTATTAGGCCATGTCACCCTTTTGTTTTTTTGGAGCAAAGCAGATTACCGTTCCATTGCGCAATTGCCCGCATTAAGCCGATTAGTAGCTAGCCAGAAAGGGAAACCCGTACAATTTTGGGCCCTTACTTTTGAAGATGTGGTACTTGTAAAAGACTTTTTAAAACAGCATCCATTTCCATTTATCCAATTACCCGGAAATTTTTCTTTCGTGATGGAAGATATGGGCATTATGCAAACCCCGGTATACATGCTTTTGGATAAAAAGGCAAAAATTAAATTTATAAGCACCGATAATCAGGCAAACATTGATCTTGTTTTGTTGCCGGCTTTAGCTAAGTGGAACCACTAAAAATTTCTACTTTAGTAGTTCAATTTTAGCTACATGAACAAAACATACCTCATTAGTGGCGCCGGAAGTGGCATAGGCTTGGCTATGGCGCAAAAACTTGCCGCCGGTGGCGATACCTGTATTTTATTGGGTAGAAATTTAGAAAAGCTACAAAAAGTAGTGGCTAAACTACCAGGCAATCATGCTGCTTTTCAGGCGGATGTTCGCTCCATTTCTGATTTACAAGCGGTGGTTAATATGTTAGAAGGAAAAGCTATACACGGCATTATTTCCAATGCCGGTGTGGGTGGCGAAAACTCATGGGGCCCCGAAGATCGTTGGTCGGAAATTGTAGACACCAATTTAACCGGCACCTATCAATTGGTGCAAAGCTTTTTGCCTAATTTATCTTTAGCTAAAAGCAGCTTTACGCATATTGTCATTACTTCTTCGGTGTTGGCCCGTTTAGGTGTGGCCAATTACAGTGCATATTGCGCTAGTAAAGCAGGTCTTTTGGGCTTAATGCGTTCTTGGGCGGTTCAGTTTGCTCCACAAAACGTATTGGTAAATGCCATTTGCCCCGGTTGGGTAAACACGAATATGGCACAAGAAGGTTTGCAAGGCATTGCCGACGGATTAGGTATGAGCAAAGACGAGTTTTACGACATTGCCATGCAAAGTGTACCGCTTAGAAAGATGAGTGAGCCCGAAGAAATAGCCAATTTGGTCAGCTATTTAGTCAATCAAGAATCCATAACGGGTCAAAGTATCGATATCAACTGTGGGTCGGTAATGAACAGCTAATTTGCCTTTACGGTTACACTGTTAGAAGCCTCACTTTCGTTTTTAATGCGATCTAATGTTGTTAGCACATAGGTGTAGCGCTTTCCTTTTTCGGCTGTTTCGTCTATAAAAGACCGTAATTCTGCATCAAAACTAATTTTAACAATAGCACGTACGCGGGCGGTGTTTATCGATTCTCCATCGTTAAAACGGTAAATCACAAAACCGCTGGCGGTATCGCCATCTTTTGCAGTGCTGGGTGTTTGCCAGGTTAAACTTACTCCGCTTTTGGTGGCTACGGCTTCGCTAAGTTGGGGTGCATTGGGTTTAATGGCATCTAACCAAGGCATAGTGGGTGGCAATGCCGGGTGTTTATATAAATCAGTTTGTAACGAATCGTTAAAGCCGGCCAAATTATCTCGTAAAGATTTAGAACTAAAAAATACGGCACCTTGGGCATGTTTATTTTCTCTCAAATACCTAATTTGTCGGGGCAATTGGTTTTTATCACGCCAACCCGGTCTGTTTTCCATGGCTCTATAGGCTCCAATTCCTACATAAAAATGTTTGCCAAAGCTATTATTTGCCCACCAATCTACTAGTTTCTCATAGGCGGCGGCGCTATAATTAAAGGGGAAATAAATCTGCGGATTAACATAATCCATCCACCCCATTTTCACCCATTTACGGGCATCTGCAAATAATTTTCCATAGCCATCTAGCCCATTCGTTTCAGATCCTGCTGGGTCTTGAGATTTGTTTCGCCAAATACCAAAAGGGCTTATGCCAAACTTTACATAGGCTTTTGCATGATGAATGCTATCGGAAATACTATGAATAAGGGTATCTACATTTTGTCGTCTCCAATCGTTTATGGAGCTAAAACCTTGGCCGTATTGTTGAAATGTTTTTGCATCATTTAGTACCTGGTTGGGTTCCGGATAGGGATAAAAATAGTCGTCAAAATGCACTCCATCGATATCGTAATTGCGTACTACATCCATAATAATGGAAGTAATGTATTCGCGAACCTCCGGTAGGCCGGGGTTAAACAATTTTTTACCTCCGTAGGTAATAAACCATTGGGGCTTTTGCTTGCTTATGTGTAGTGGATGGGTGTGCGAATCTATTAAATCAAAAGTAGCCCGATAGGGGTTAAACCACGCATGCAATTCCATGCCCCGTTTATGAGCCTCCCTAATAGCAAAACTTAAGGGATCGTAATAGGGTTTTGGAGCCTTACCCTGTTGGCCAGTTAAAAACCGACTCCATTGTTCCATGCTTTGGCCATAAAACGCATCGGCTGCGGGGCGTATTTGTAACATGATGGCATTGATACCGCTTTTTTGATGCTGATCTAAGATGGCAATGAATTCTTTTTGCTGCTCTTCACTACTTAAACCCGCTTTCGATGGCCAATCGATGTTTACTACCGTGGCCACCCACACCCCCCTAAATTCTCTTTTAGGATGATCTACTATTTGTGCACGTAGTTGTGAACATAAAAAAGATAAGGCAAAAACAAATTTAAATAAAGTGGATAGGCGCATGGTTTGTATCTGGTTGCCCAAATATAGTTAAATGGTGTTTTTTACCATACATTTAAATCACTTGACTATCAAAACCCCTTCCAATTAAATCAACAACAGCAAGTGTTTAAACAATTTTTATCTTTGCCGTGTATAATTTTAAAATAAACGAGCGTTAAATACGTTCACATAGCAACACCGTATGGATAAGCACGATCAATTATTTGGTTCACTATTGTATCTTTTTCACACTACCGGCATGCAGGGATTGGGTAAACTAATGAACCCGGTAAGCCAGAAAATAGAGAAAAATACTATACAAGCTAAAGAAAGTATTGATATGCTAGAAATGTTGAAAGAGAAAACAAAAGGCAATATTTCACCAGAACTTAGCCGCTTATTGGATCAGTTTTTAACCGATTTGCGCTTAAATTATATGGACGAACAAAAAGATATTAACTAAAAACAGAGTATGGAAAACACCAACGAATTTCAAGAATCTAAAAAGAGTAACAACAAAATTTACCTTTTACTACTAGTTGTTTTAGCACTATTTACCACAAACGCTATTTTATACATTCGCAATAAAAAAGCAGATGAGCGGGTGGTTCAACTAAGCGATGATAAAACACGCATGCAAACGGAGATTGATAAAATTGAGGCCGATTTGGATAAAGCGAACAACAATTATACCGCTTTGACTGATTCAATGAAAAAGGAACAAGCTACTGCTCGAGAAAAAATTGGCCAATTGCGTGAAGCCTTGCGCAAAGGTGAGCTTACCCAAAAACAATTAATTTTAGCTCAAGAAGATGTGAAACAGCTTCGCTATTTTGTTACCAAGTACGTGGCCGATATTGAAGTGTTGAGGCAGCAAAACGACAGTTTAAAATCGAGTGTGGCAGCAGCCAATGAACAGGTAAGATCTTTAGAAGGCCAAAACAAAGATTTGAACAAAAAGGTGAGTGCCGCAACCGCTCTGAAGGCATTTGGTGTTTCTGTTACGGCAGTACGTATTAAATCGAGTGGTAAAGAATCTACTGTAACTAAAGCGGATCCTGCTCAAAAGCTAAACATCAGCTTCAATCTTGTAGACAATGATTTTGCACAAAAGACACTTCACACGATTTTTATGCGTGTACTTGATCCAAGTGGAAACGTGGTTGGTGCCTCTGGTACTAGTACCCTAGCATCTGGAGAGACCATAGATTTCTCCTACAAAACTGCCATTGAATTTGCGAATGATGGCCGTACCTATACTTTAGGATGGAATAACCCGGAAGCTTTTGTAAAAGGTGAATACACCATTAAGATGTACGCAGATGGATATGTGTTGGGTACTGGAAAAATTACCTTAAAATAAGTTGCGATAGACTTTATAAAAAAAGGGGGACCAATTGGTCCCCCTTTTTTTATATGCGGTTTATTTAATTATTAATGCTTGCGCTATGGGTTTCCATGGCACGATCTACCTTTTTAACCAAACCTTGCAATACATTTCCCGGCCCTACTTCGGTAAAGGAAGTGGCACCATCTTGCAGCATGTGCTGTACAATTTGAGTCCAACGCACAGCACCGGTAAGTTGAGCAATTAAGTTTTTCTTTATGCTTTCCGAATCGGTATAAGGTTTAGCATCTATGTTTTGATAGATAGGGCAAATGGGCGAATTTATTATGGTATTCTCAATTGCCGATTGCAATTCGGCACGAGCCGCTTCCATAAGTGGAGAGTGAAAAGCACCTCCAACATTTAGTTTTATAGCTCTTTTTGCACCAGCCTCTGTTAACAGTTCACAGGCTTTATCAATACCAGCAATGCTACCCGAAATAACCAACTGGCCCGGGCAATTGTAATTTGCCGGTACCACCACCTCGTTTACTTTGGCACAAATTTCTTCAACCACATGATCTTCTAAACCCAAAATGGCGGCCATGGTAGAAGCTTGTAATTCGCAAGCTTTTTGCATGGCATTGGCACGGGCGGCTACCAAACGTAAGCCATCTTCGAACGACAATGCTCCTGCAGCTACTAGGGCAGAAAATTCACCTAAGCTATGCCCAGCAACCATATCCGGTTTAAATGAAGCCCCTAATACTTTTGCTAAAATTACCGAGTGAAGAAAAATAGCCGGTTGCGTAACTTTTGTTTCTTTTAAATCTTCTTCGATACCGTTAAACATGATATCGGTAATACGGAAACCTAAAATTTCATTGGCTTGCTCAAATAGTGCCTTGGCTTCGGCCGATTGCTCGTACAATTCTTTGCCCATGCCTACAAATTGTGCTCCCTGTCCCGGAAAAATGTATGCTTTCATGTCTGTTTTAAAAATTAATCTAAGCTTGCGGTAATTAAACGTAAAAACTCGGCTCGGGTTTTTTCATTTTCAAATGCTCCGGTAAAGGCCGATGTGGTGGTTACCGAATTCTGTTTTTGCACGCCTCTCATGGCCATGCATAGGTGCTTACACTCAATAACAACAGCTACCCCAGCTGGGTTAAGTGTGTTTTGTATGCAATCGCGAATTTCGTTGGTTAAGCGTTCTTGTACTTGTAACCTACGAGCAAAGGCATCTACTACTCGGGGTAGTTTGCTCAAGCCCACAATGTGTCCGCTGGGAATGTAGGCTATGTGCGCTTTGCCAAAAAATGGGAGCATATGGTGTTCGCACATCGAGAACACCTCGATATCTTTTACTACCACCATTTGGCTGTAGTCTTCTTTAAACATGGCGCTTTTTAAAATAGCAGCGGGATCCATGTCGTAACCTTGGGTTAAAAATTGCAAGGCTTTGGCTACACGTTCTGGGGTTTTAAGTAAACCCTCTCTAGATGGATCTTCACCTAATTGAGGCAAAATAGCGGCATAATGGCTGGCAATACCCTCAATTTTATCTTGATTGTAGCGATCTACCTTGGTGTATCCGTTAAGTATTTCCTCTTCGTCGAGGTGGTCAAATTTGTTCATAGTGGGGTTATTATGCGCCGAAATACTCGACGAAATTATTTTCTGTTTCGTACAGTTTAATGCTGTGTAAGGCCACACCTAGTTGCTTAAGAGGCTGCTCTAGTTGTTTCCAAATTTCCACCGCTAAAATTTCTGTAGATGCCAATTTGCCTTTCATAAAATCTACATCTAAGTTGATGTTTTTATGATCTAGTGGATCAATCACGTTGGCTATAATTAATTTTTTTAGGTCTTTTAAATCAATAACAAAACCCGTTTCTGGATTAATTTCACCCTTAATGGTTACAAATAATTCGTAATTGTGGCCATGCCAATTGGGGTTAGCGCACTTACCAAAGGTGTCGGTATTTTTTTCAACCGACCAATCTTCGCGGTATAATTTATGAGCGGCATTAAATCGCTCTCTACGGGTTATAAAAATCATTTTTCTTGCTATTATGTAGCAAATATAAATAAACCCCACGAAGCACGACAGGAAAGCTAGATAGTGTTTAACTTTACTGCATGAAAATCTTGCTAGTTGCCGCCACTTCTGCCGAAATAGCACCCTTGATTGCCCAACATGGTCTTGGTCCCCATACCGATTCGTTCACGCTTGGTAAATACCAAATAAAAGTGCTTGTTACAGGCGTAGGTATGGTTTCTACAGCATTTGCCTTGGGGCAAGAATTAGCTAAAAACTCCTATGATTTGGCAATTAATGCAGGCATTGCTGGTTCTTTCGATCGCAGCATTCCCCTAGGAAAGGTTTTACATATTAGTGACGATACCTTTGCCGAATTGGGTGCCGAAGATGCAAATGGATTTATACCCATAGATACGCTTGGTTTTGGTACCCAATGCACACATCCCCTAAGTCCAGCTATTCCATTTCCATTTTTAGAAAGCATACAAAAAGCTAGCGCCATAACCGTAAATAAAGTTCATGGTCATGCAAGTTCCATTGCCGCCACCATTTCTAAATACCCGGTGCACGTTGAAAGTATGGAAGGCGCCGCCTTTTTTTACGCCTGTACTCGGGCTGAATTAGCTTCTATTCAGTTAAGGGCTATTTCTAATTGGGTAGAACCCCGCAATCGTGATGCCTGGAACATTCCGCTTGCCATTGCCAACCTGAACCAAAGTTTAGCACAACTTTTAAGCGAATAATGAAAAAGCTGAGTTTAGGATTTTCTCCTTGCCCCAACGATACCTTTATTTTTGATGCACTCATTCATCATAAAATTGACACCGAGGGCCTAGAGTTTGATGTTTTTTTCGACGATGTAGAAACGCTTAATAAAAAAGCTTTGCAGGGAGAATTGGATGTTACCAAGCTTAGCTTTCATGCCTTTGCACATGTAAGTGATAAGTATGTGTTGCTCGATGCCGGCAGTGCTCTTGGTTTTGGTGTGGGCCCTTTGCTAATTTCAAAAAAAGCTTACACGCCCGAAGAAGTAAAAAGCCAACCCAGCCTTAGCGTAGGCATACCCGGCAACTATACTACCGCTAATTTTTTACTCGGAATAGCATTTCCCGAATTACAGCATAAAAAAGAGTTGGTGTTTTCGGCTATTGAAGAATTATTGTTGAACCAAGAATTGGATTTGGGTGTGATTATTCACGAGAATAGGTTTACTTATGCGCAAAAAGGCCTTCATAAAATTATGGATTTGGGTGATTACTGGGAGCAACAAACCGGCATGCCTATTCCATTGGGAGGCATTATGATGAAGCGAAGCATTGATGTAGAAACACAACGTACTGTAAACCGCCTAATTCGTAAAAGTGTAGAATTTGCCTTTGAAAACCCCGAGGCAAGTAGCGATTTTGTGCGCCAGCACGCACAAGAGTTAGATGAATCTGTGCGCAAACAACACATTGATTTATACGTAAATAAATACAGTATTGATTTGGGTGATTTGGGTAAAAAAGCCATTCGGGTGCTTTTTGAGAAGGGCCACTCGGCAGGACTTATTTCTACCTACGCTGAGCAGTTGTTTCTAACTTAAAGTGTTTCTTTGAGTTGATCGAGCGTTTTTACGCTCAAGCGTGAAGAAATAGCCGATGCGATTGCTGAAATACCTAATACGGTAAGTGTTACCAACACAAAATCGCTAATTTTTAAACCAATGGGGTACGATTCTAGTAGCGGATTGGGGCCATCGTCCATTTTTACAAAACCCGTTTTTTGTTGAATGAGGCAAAATGCCAGGGCTACCGCCAGCCCTATTACACAACCAATTCCCGAAATCATCATTCCTTCTAAAAAGAAAATACGCCGAATGAGCGATTTGCTGGCACCCATACTGCTCAGAATAGCAATATCTTTTCGCTTATCAATAACCAACATGGTTAAGGAACCAATGATGTTGAAAATGGCAATAATGAGCACAAAAGTTAAGATGAGAAAAATGGCCCATTTCTCTGAATTAAGTATTTTATATAGGAGTTCGTTTTGCTGCATGCGGTTTTTGACCACAAAATTGTTCCCTAATTTTTTAGTTAACTCTTCCTGAAAATTATCGGTATTAATATCTGGTTTTACACTAATCTCCAGACTGCTGCAAGTATTGGGTTCGCCCAATAAATCTCTTGCTAGTGAAATGGGAATTAAAACCATATCGTTTACTTCTTGTTGTATGCGCAATACGCCCACCGGAAAAACAGAACGGACTGCAAACTCATCGGCTGGGTTAAGGCTGTTGCTTATTCCTTTTCTTGGGGCGTAAATATCCAATGTTTGGAATGGATCGCCAATGTTTACCGAGAGGTACGATTGCACCGAAGAGCCAATTACAGCCGTTGGTTCTCCGTTTTTTTCTAAGTCGAAATCGCCGTTTAGCAATACGCTATCTACCGCTTTTCCTTTTGCAAAATTTGCGCTTACGCCTTTTACTTTACCAATAAATTGGGTATTTCCGTAACGCATGAGTGCTTTTTCCTGCAGCACTTCGGTATAATTAAGTACCCGTTTATCCTTAGCTAGTTCTTGTATTTCGGCATTGTTTGGGTTAAAATGTTTGACATGTGCAGGTGTTATTTCTAAATCGGGACCTAAGTTGTTATACATGGATAATATCAATCCTTCAAACCCATTAAATACCGACAAAATAATAATTAGAGCCGCACTGCCCACCAATACGCCCAGCATAGAAATGCCCGAAATGATGTGAATCGCGTTTACCGATTTTTTAGAAAAAAGATACCTCTTGGCAATATAGCGTGCAGTATTCAAAGCTTATAGTAAAAATGGATTGTGTGCTTTTTCGAAACCTATTTGGGTGCTTGGCCCGTGGCCCGGGTATACCACACAATCGGTAGGTAAGTTAAACAGTTTGTGTTTAATAGTATCAAGTAATTGTTGATGATTGCCTCCTGGCAAATCGGTTCGGCCAATGCTTTGATAAAATAACACATCGCCACCGATTAGAAAATTATCGGCTGGGCTATAAAAACACAGGTGACCTGGAGAGTGGCCTGGGGCAAAAATCAATTCCAATTCACTTTGTCCAAAGGCTATTTTTCCGCTTTCGGATAAGAAGGTTTCTGGTAGTGGCGAAAGCTCATAGCGTATGCCCATTTGTGGAGCATAGCTCGGAATGGCATGGAGCAGTTCTAATTCGAGACTGTGAAACTCGGGTAACAATCCATATAGGCTATGCACAAAGGCATTGCCCAACACATGGTCAATGTGGCAATGGGTATTTAGTAATCTTACCGGTTTTAATTGCTGGCTTTCTATAAAGCGGCTAAGTTCGTTTTGCTCTTGCGATGTATAGGCTCCAGGATCTATGATGATGCACTCGTTGCTCTCATCGAACAAGACATAACAATTTTCTTGATAGGGATTAGCCGTAAAGGATTGAACAGAAATCATACCCCAAAGGTAAACAACCCTTGCTTAAATTTAGATGGGTATCTTTGCATGGATGAGTGAGAAACAAACAGTGGTTTTTTTTGATGACGCTTGCCCCATGTGTGTGGGTGTAAGCGGCTGGCTTAGCCGTATTGATGGCAAAAGTCAATTTAAGTTGGTGCCCTATCAAAATGCTGAAATTTTGGCTCAATATCCTCAATTAAGTGCCGAGGCTTGCGAAAAAGAACTTCATTTGGTAACCGCCCAAGGGAAAGTGATGAGTGGAGCCGATGCCGTGTTAGAAATTTGGAAACAAAGTGGGCATTGGTCTTCTTTTTTGGCCAAATTTTTTCTCTTAGCTCCGTTTATTTGGTTAGCCCGACCGATCTATAAACTTATTGCCCGAAACCGACGTTTTTTTAGCTAGCTAAATAGCGCTCTTGCAGTATTTTGTGATGGTGATTGATGTGCCCAACAAGGATGAATAGCAAGGCCCTTACGGATACAGCATTCTTATTTGCTTGGCCCATTCTACTCCATTCTTGTTCTGTAAACTGATTAAATAAAAACAGATTACTTGTTCTAATGGCTACAAATTCTTCGGCTAGGTTTTCTAAACTTCTATCTGAATAATTTGAGTATTTTACATAGTCATTTTCTTCAAAACCGGCCAGCTCGTGTTGGTCGTTTCTGGCAAAGCGCAAGGCTCGGTAAGCCATAATGCGTTCGGTGTCTAGCAAGTGTCCAATTACTTCTTTTACCGTCCATTTTTCGGGTGCATAGGCGTAGTTTTCTTTTTCCTTCGGGATGTTGGATATAAAGTCAAAGAATGTTTCCTTTTGCTGCTCAAACTCTTTTCGTACATCTGCCGAAACGGTAGCAATATAGGTTTGGAAAAAGGCTGGGTATTCCTTAGGCTGAAGTGGGTTCATAGTTGGCATTGCTTTTTAAAATGATGCGAAAAGTAGTTCCTCTTCCAAGTTCAGAATCTTTTACAAAAATTTGACCGCTGTGGTAATTTTGGATAATGCGTCGAGTTAGCGATAAACCCAAGCCCCAGCCACGCTTTCGGGTGGTATAGCCAGGTTGAAAAATGGTTTCGAATTTGTTTTTTGAAATGCCTTTCCCACTATCGCTAATGTCTATAATTACCTGTTCTTTTACCAAATTATCGAGAATGTGTATATCAATGCTTCCCCCACCATCGAGTGCGTTTACTGCATTTTTTAATAAATTTTCGATTACCCAATCAAATAGCGGAATATTTAGTAAGGCCTGGGCATCTTTATCTCCATGTACCTGAAAACTAATTTTATCACTACTTCTAAATTTAAAGTAGTTCGCAAAATCTGATACAACGGTGTATACCACCTGGTTTTCTAGTACGGGTTTTGAGCCTATTTTAGAAAAGCGATCGGCTACAATTTCTAGCCTTTTCATGTCGTTTTCCATCTCCAATAATAGGCCTTTTTCATTGCTAGGTAATTTGGTTTTTAGCAATTCTACCCAAGCCATTAAAGAAGATATGGGGGTACCCAATTGGTGTGCCGTTTCTTTGGCCATACCCACCCATACTAAATTTTGTTCCGATTTCCGTGCGGAATTAAATACGAAATAAGCGATGAGTAAAAACAGAGCAATAAGCGTTAGTTGAATATAAGGGAAAATGCGTAAGCGGGTGAGTAAAACAGAATCTTTATAATATACCAATTGTTCGTCGTTTACTCCAAAGGAGGTTACCCGTATATGGATGGGTTCGTGCTGGGCTTTCATTTGTTCCAGCTCGGTTTTAAAGTATTCGGGGTCGTATTTTTTTTGTTTTAGTCTATTTATGCTACGTTCTTGAGCCTCTAGCTTCATATTTGTTTTGGTACTATCTAAGCCTTTCCAAAATATAATTTTACCACTACTATTGGTTACAATGGCGGGTACTTCCAGACTGTCTCTAATGGAATAAATGAACGTGATAAATTCATCGTTTACATCTACAACTTCTAAAATTTTCTTGTTACTCAATGCCCAAACCTCTGCCCGGGTGCGCTCGGCTACGGAAATGTTTTTTACCAAATAATTGGTATACCACAAAGACGCTCCCGCAATAAGCACTGCAAAGGCTAGTAGTAAAAATTTCCAAAATCGTTTTTGAGCGTATGGGTTCATTAGGGGTACTAGTTAATAAGTTCTCCTTGGAGATCTACTTGGGTGGCAAAGGGTTGCAAATAGGCTTCGAGCAATACAGCGAATTCGTTTCTGCTAACTTTCCGATTTTCGTTAAAGCTACCAGCAAGCCCAAGCGTGCTTTTCCAACCCCGTTCAATTTCTAATTTCAGTTCCGTACCCCTTGTTGCGGTATAGGTAATTAAACTGATGGCATCACTAATACTTAGATCTGTTAGGTCTGCATGATCTGCAAACCAAATTTGGCTGCGACTGTAAAGCTTTTTCATCGAAACCTTAATTTCATCGGCATGTACGTTTTGATTACCCATCCACTGATAAGTACC
Source organism: Sphingobacteriaceae bacterium (assembly GCA_044239195.1). Taxonomy (GTDB): domain Bacteria; phylum Bacteroidota; class Bacteroidia; order Sphingobacteriales; family Sphingobacteriaceae; genus JAIPAN01. Next base: position 12,632 of record JBIIBV010000021.1, read on the forward strand.
CTCCTTTTGTCCAATGCCACTATTTAATAATCCGGTTAGGGCTACATGTGTTAGCGCCACAAAATTACTATCGCCTTGCTGTATGTCTTTAAAAGGAAGCAAGGTGGCTTTGTACGTTAGTAATTCTCCTTGAATGACTCGTACGTTGAGCTGTTCTGTTGTTGTTTTAAAAAAAGCACAATAGGCCGCAGTGGCTCCCGCAGCTTGGCCGGCATTGAGTTGCGCAAAAACGGAACCTTCATTAGGAATACAAACGATGTTTGCTTGTTTTTCGACTACCAATGCTTGTAAGGGGAGTAGGCTATTGGGGCCGAGAATGGCAACACTTGTTTTGGTAAGTGGGTTGTTTACATCAAAGATCATGCTAGAATTGGCCGTAGGTTCAAGCTCGAGTTGTTTTAGTACGGCATGGTTTGTATCCCCATCAACAAGTATCAAAGTTTTAATCTTTTGTCCACCTTTTAAGTTCAACTCCCATCCTTTCCCCGATTCTTTTATCTCTCCAATTGCGCTAGCGCTGATGATTTTTAGGTTTTTTACGGTATCGGCCAAGGCTTTAATAGATTGTAATAAAGAGTCGGCTTTTAGCGCTTTGTGTTTTTCTAGCTGCGTGTATTTTTTTAGCAATTCTGTACCCAAACCAGAGGCTATACTTGCGTTCTCCCAATCGGCAAGTGTTGTTTGATCTATCCAAGAATCGCTAGAACTAATTAAAAGGGTTTGTACGCCCGAACGTGCAGCTTGTATGCCAGCAGCTAAGGCAGCTACACTGTTGCCATACACACATACATCGGTGCGGAGCTTTTGAGCAAAGCCAGTATGCGCCCCAAGACAAAATAATAGGCAGAAGCAATAGAATTTTTTCATGAATTGATTTGTACGTGGTGAATTTAAGCTTTCTTTACCTAAATTTAATCACTCAAGCAATTTTTGACTAGCCACATACACCACACACATTAGAATGAAAAGACCCATTTCTCAACTTTTTGCCGCCCAAAAGGCAAATCAAAGCACGCTCAAAACAAGCAGTGTTGCCCAAAGAAAGCAAACATTAAAAAAACTAAAGGCACTTGTCCAACAAAACGAAACGGCCATATTTGAGGCACTGAAAAAAGATTTAGGGAAACCCCTTTTTGAGGCTGCAGTAACCGAGGTGTATTTTGTGTATGCCGAAATTGACTTTGCGCTAAAGAATTTGTCTAGTTGGATGAAACCCCAACGGGTGGCTCCCACCTTAACCAGTTTGTTTACTAAAAACAGGATTTTATACGAGCCAAAGGGCCTTTCCTTAATTATTTCTCCCTGGAATTATCCTTTTCAGCTAGCCATTTCACCATTGGTATCTGCCATTGCGGCGGGCAATGCGGTGATCATAAAACCCTCGGAGTTAAGCCCGGCCACGAGCGCCTTATTGTATTCGCTTATCTCAGCCAATTTTGCTACAGAAGAAATTGCTTGCATAGAAGGCGATGCAGAAGTAGCAAAAGAACTTTTGTCTTTACCTTTTGATCATATTTTCTTCACCGGAAGTACCGCCATTGGCAAGGTGGTGATGAAAGCCGCTGCCGATCATTTGGCCTCGGTAACCTTAGAATTGGGTGGAAAATCACCAGCGGTTATTACCGAAAGTGCGGCCCTAGAAAAAGCTGCCGAAAAAATTGTGTGGGGTAAATTCCTCAATGTTGGGCAAACATGCATAGCCCCCGATTATGTAATGCTGCCCGAGCATTTGCTTGAAAAATTTGTTGACTTGGCTGCCGAAAACATAAACAAACTATTTACGCTCAATGGCCAGCTCAATACCGAGGCCTACGGAAGCATTATCAATAGCCGTCATTTCGATCGTCAGAAAAAACTGTTTGATGATGCTATTGCCAAAGGAGCAAAGCTGCGTATTGGTGGGCAGTTTGATGCCGATGCTTTACGCATCAGCCCTACGGTTCTCAGCAATGTATCGCCCGATTCGGGATTAATGCAAGAAGAAATTTTTGGTCCATTGCTGCCTTTAATCACATATAAAAGCCTAGATGAGGCTATTGCCCGCATAAATGCGCAAGGTAAACCACTTGCTTTGTATGTGTTCGGAAATTCGGCTATTGCCAAGCAAGTAATTTCTCAAACTTCTGCCGGAGGCACCTTGGTAAACGATGTGTTGGTGCATATCAGCAATCCCAATTTACCTTTTGGTGGGGTGCAGTCTAGTGGTACAGGTAGCTGCCACGGTTTTTATGGCTTTAAGGCCTTTTCTCACGAACGTTCGGTGATGTACCAAAGTGCGGTAGATTTTAATTGGATGGTTTATCCGCCCTATAACATGTCTTTATTAAAACTTTTGAAAAGAATATTTTAATCTGATGAATCAGGATATAGAGCAGCTGAAATACCCTCTGGGTAGGTACCAGCCAAGTGAGGATATAGCCCCGGCACAACTAGCAGCTTGGATAGAAGAACTAGCCACTTTTCCGAGCCGCTTACGTGTGGTTGCCGAAGGTTTAAGTGATGAGCAACTAGATACTCCATACCGCCCCGAGGGTTGGACCCTCCGTCAGGTGATTCACCACTTGGCCGATAGCCATATGAATGCCTACATCCGATTTAAATTGGCCATAACCGAAGGGCATCCTACTATAAAACCGTATAGCGAAAAACTATGGGCCGAATGTTCAGAAGCCAAATTTGGACCCATTGCTAGTTCACTAGATTTGCTGGAAACGCTACACGCCCGTTGGGTATTGTTTTTAAACACCCTAGAACCTGCAGATTTTGAGGGCACCTACTTTAATCCCGAGCAGCAAAAAACATCGGCGTTAAAAAACGTATTGGGTGTGTATGCCTGGCACGGTGCGCATCATTTAGCACACATTACCGAGACCCAGAAACGTTACGCTTGGTTATAAAATATTAAATAGGTTATATTCTAACCGAAGTAAAAGTAAATTCTTCTGATTTCTGGTCATGCTACTCCATACTTGAATTCGTTGAGAAACATCGATTCTAAAATTACTATTGATGATGAATTGCAGAGCTGGCGCAGCATCTAATACATGTTCTTTTTTACCCAGGTTGCTCTTACCCAAAAATTCTAGATACACATTCACGTTTGTTTGTTTATAACTTCTATAGCTTTTAGGATACACCAACAAGCCACTTGAAAGGGCATAGCCTAAACTCTCCGATCCAAAATCTGCAGGAAGTAAATTTCCCTTTTTGTTGTTTAGCGCCTTGGTATAACTTAGCGATCCGGAAAGAGCTAGTTTGTGTAACAATTGGGTAAAAACAATTCCACCCTGCCAACCTGTATTGTCTCCATCTAAACTAATTTCACGGGCATTAATGGCTCCATTAACAGCCGCATATCCAGCATATACAGCTCCTCTAAAATGGCTATGTGTACTATCTATACTTAAAAATCGGTATTTGGCATAAAATGCTCCTCCGTTTGCCTTTAAACCGTTTTGCTGCATATTGTTTAGAAATATACTCTGATGTATCATCAGATTTTTTGATAGCCCAATCATGGCTTCAGGAATAATTTTGGCTCTATATCCGTTTGTAAATACAGCCTCTTGCGTTAGCCGAATACCTAGGGCATTTTGAGGCATGTTGCTGGCTGGCTCTGTGGCTACATAGAGTTCTTGTGTGTAGGCGCTGGCACTGCTCATTAGCAGCACCAAGGCAATAGCAAATCGCTTCATATTACAGACCTACGTGGTAATTTCTGGTGTTACCAATTTTTCCTGTTCGGTAGCTTTCCCCACCCTTACTGGCCAATTGTTTATAGGTACCCGCAGAAACAAAATCTTTATCTAAAAGCGTAATTTTGGTAGCCCCATCTAGTGTTTTTGAAGCCACATTTAAAAAACTAAATTGTGCACCCCCGTAAGTAAAAGAGCTTCCATTGGCTATTTTTAAATCGGAAAACGTATAGGTAAGCACCAATTTGCTTACAGAAAATCCGGCACCTTTTACTTTTTTGGCTAGCAAATCTGGATTTACTGTTTTATCTTTTTTAAACGTAATTACAAAGTTGGTGTTGTTTAAATCAGGTTGAATATCGGCCACAAAATCGAGTGTTTTTACCGCTTTTTGGGTGGCTAATTGACACATGGAACAGGTTAATCCGCTTACCTGCATTTCGGCTTTGCTTACTTGCGCTTGGGTATATAGGCTATTGAGTAGGAGGGCTATTATTAGCCCGAAGTATGTTCTTTTTTTCATGATTTTTGATATAGAGTGATGATGAATATTGTGCGTAGCCGAGCTACGCTTTTCATAATTCAACTACGTATCAAATTCGAAAAACGCTATACAATACCTCCTTGGAAATATTATTTGGAGGTGGTTTTTGCAGTGTAAAGGCGTACTTATCCGTATTTACTACTTTCGTGTAGCCCGTATTTACCTGCTGATTGCTTGGCAAAAAGGCAATCGATACAGGCACATATATACTTGAATTACCGAGGTGGTGATTCTTTACTTTATAGTTGACCACCCTATTTTTGCAACATTTGGCCGTTTTTTCAACTTTTTCTGAACAACAGGCACGTATTTCTTGGCTTTGGAGTTGCACCTGGGCTAACTTGGTGCCACAGTAATGGAAGTTTAAAGATAGACCCACTATGCTGAGCACATAGAAGCCTACAAAAACCAAACTGAATACTTTTTTGCTCATTGTTCAAATATACGAGACATCGGAACTTTTTTCAAAGAATTAACCTGCATTTTTTTGCGCATCGGCCTTCATTTTCTCGTTTGCTACAATCACAATTTCTACCCGTCTGTTTTTTGCTTTTCCCTCTTCGTTACTATTATCAGCAATGGGCTCACTTTCGCCTTTGCCACGTGTACTTAAACGGCTTGCACTTATTCCCTGGTTTATAGTAAAGGTTTTTACAGCTTCCGCCCGGCGTTCCGAAAGGCGGTTGTTGTATTCATCGCTACCGCTATTATCGGTATGGCCAATAATGGTTACATCGGTATCTGGATTATCTTTTAGCGATTTGGCTAAGTTTTGAATATTGGTCATAGCAGCGGTTTTGAGCTCCGACTTACTTACATCAAACAAAATTCCAGAATCAAACTTTACAATAATTCCTTCGCCCTCACGAATTACTTCTGCTCCCGGAATGGTTTGTTTCAATTGTTCGGCTTGCCTATCCATACCGCGGCCTATAAAAGCACCGGCAGTTCCGCCAACAGCTCCACCAATAAGCGCCCCCACGGCTGTATTTCCAGCTTTTTTCCCAATAAGTGCCCCCACGGTACCACCAGCTAATGCGCCAATAACCGTACCTTTTGTGGTTTTACTTGTGGTGGAGCAACTTTGTAAATAGGTGAGTGTAAAAATGCATAGTAAACTTAGTGCAAGCACTTTTTTTGTCGCGGTATTTTTCATAAGAATTTTATGTAATGGGTTAAACATTTGAAAGCGCCTAGGAGCGTTTCTTTAAACCTAAAACGCATGATCATATAAAATAGTGTACGACTTTCTGCTCCCCCCCCCCCCCAAGTTCTGCCTTCTGTAATAATTCCAATTCATTTTAATTATATAATTCAAACAAATAAAGAAATATTATTAAACATAAATTAAATAATTATTTAATTTTATATTTTTGTATCGCATCAATGAAATTATTTGCCTTTGATTCCACAGCAACATTTTGAACGAGATTGGAGATACGTGAATCTGTATGGTTTACTATTGGGCTTGGTTGTTGGCCATAGCATCATTCTATTCAATACACTTTTTACGGGTAACCCGATTCAATTACCTGAAGCTGCTTTAGTACTTTGGGTAAGTACCTGTGTGTTGTGTACGCTTGCCAATACGCTTGCCCTGTCTATTTCTTTGCCTGCTTTTGCCACGTATGTACATCAACAGCCAATATTAGCTTTTTATATTTTTAGCGCCCTAGGCCTTTCGCTGGGGACAATACTGGGTGTGTTGTCTGCTACTTTATTTTTCCCCATTGCATTTATTGCAGTGCATAAAGGATTGCTCTTTCTTACTTTATTAGCATCGGTTTCGGTTTGTATGGGGATACAGTTATATGAGTGGCAGGCAGCTAGAAATCACCAAAAACAAATTAAACAGGAGGTAGAAGTACTAAAATTGGATCGTTTAACTAAACAGGCTCAGTTAAAGGCTATTCAAACTAAAATCAATCCACACCTCTTATATAATGCACTTAACTCTATAGCTGGTTTAATTCATTTAGATCGGTCTAAGGCCGAAGATATGACTATCCGGTTGGCTCAGCTTTATCGCTATGATATAAATGACGATCAGTGGATTACCATACAAGAAGAGTTGCACATTGCTAAAAATTATTTAGAAATAGAACACGTACGTTTTGGCGATTTATTGAATTATGAATTCACCTGCGATGCCGACTTATTAAAAGTTGCCATTCCTAGATTTTTAGTACAGCCCCTAATAGAAAATGCGGTTAAACATGGTTTGGCGCAAGCACAAGAACCCCATATTTTAATTCAGGTACAAATTAGTAGGCAAGAAGAAAAAATTCTGATAGAGGTTTTTGATACCGGTGGAAAATTTCCATCAAAAATTACTGCCGGTTATGGTTTAAGAAGCATTTATACCCGGCTTGGTATACACTACGGAACCGATTATGCAATTAAAGTGGCTAATCAGCCTCAAAAATCTATCAGTTTGTTATTGCCGCTTTCACCCTTATCTAGTTAATACGTATATGATTATATCCCGGAAATTTTATAGCAGTGAATGGCGTTTTAAGTATAGCAATGCCCTACTCACCGGATGTGTAGTTGCGGTCTGCATTATTGGCATTCAGGTAGCTATAAAAGAATTTAATTTTATTGGTGCCATAGGCGTTGTGCTCTTTTGCATTACACACGGCCTGCTTATGGCGGCAGTTATCTCTTTTTATACTGAACAATTAAATCCGCGAATACCACAAAGATGGATCAAGGTGCCCTTGCTGTTTTTTCTGGGCATTAGCGGAACACTTGTGGCTACAGGGCTTTCATTTTATATATTTTCTTTCTTATCTCGTCAGCAATATGACATGGGTATGCTGCTCAACCAGGCAATTACCAATTTTAGCGTGTGTATTATTATTAGCGCTTTGGTATTGCTATACGAATCGCAGCGAATCAGCTATATCAACCATTTCCAAAAAAAGGAAATTGAAATTCTGCGGATGAAACAATTAAAGGTTAAGGAGGAATTGGAAACCCTTCAATCGAAAATAAACCCCCATTTCTTATACAATTCTCTAAATACTATTGCCGGTTTGGTATACACCGATGCGGTATTGGCCGAAGATTTAACCCTTAAACTTTCGAAGTTATTTAGATACAGCATCAATTATTCGGAACAACATTTTACTACTCTAGCCGAAGAGTTGGAAATGCTACATGTTTATCTATCTATAGAAAAAATACGCCTAGGTGCCAAGTTAGAGTTTGAGTTGCAGGCAGATGAAAACCTATTGCCCGGTTATTTCCCACGATTTTTATTACAGCCCTTGGTAGAAAATGCCTTAAAGCACGGCCTTTCTACACAAGCAGAACCAGGTTACATTAAACTTTGCATACAAAAAGAAACCAACAACACAACCTGTATAGAACTATTTGATAGTGGGCAAGCTTTTCCCCAACAAATTACTGGGGGCAGTGGATTTTTAAATACCAAAGCAAAGCTAGAATTACTTTTTCCTAAAAACCATCAATTTCAATTACTAAATATGCCCAATAAGCACATCAGAATAATATTCCCATTAATTACAACACCCATTTAAACCCAAAACATATTGTTTGTTTAACCCGAAACTAACAAACCCGTATTTGGCAAACAATTTGATACTAGTTAATACGAAATACCACCTTAAACCAATTGCATTATGAATAAGCTTTTAAAAACCATTATTATCGACGATGAGGCCATTGGCCTACAACGTTTAAAAAGACTATTGGGAACGTATCAACTATTTGATGTGGTTGCAGAAGCATCAAATGGAAGAGAAGGTTTAGAGCTGATAGAATCACTGAAGCCCGACGTTATTTTTTTAGATATTGAAATGCCGGTAATGAACGGTTTTGATATGTTGCGCTTGGTGATGCACCACCCCAAGGTAATTTTCACAACAGCATTCGATCAGTATGCTATTAAGGCTTTTGAAGAAAACTCAATCGATTACCTGTTGAAACCCATTGAGAAAGAACGGCTTGATTTAACCGTAAATAAATTACAAAGTGCAACAACAAATACCCCAGACCTTCATGTATTGCAAACGTTAATTGATAGTATTAAACCTAAAGCAGAAATTAAAACCATTACCGTTCATCTTGGCGATAAAATTATGCTGGTGAAGCTAGAAGAAATAGCGTTTATAGAGGCAGAAGAAAAATATGTTTTTTTACACGATATGGATGGAATTAGCCATTTAACCGATTTTACATTAAATCATTTAGAAGAACATTTACCCGATAATTTTGTACGCATTCACAGGAGTTTTATTCTCAATATAGACTCTATTAGAGAGATACGAAAGAGCTTTAACGGATCGCTGGTATTTTCATTAAAAGATAAAATAGCTACCCGGTTAAACTCTAGCCGCTCATATAGCAGTAACCTCAGAGAACGGTTTAGTATTTAATAGCCGTATTTGTTTTTCCAACGAGATTTTAGGAAGTCTCTCAGCTTGCTTTCGGCTTGGTTGTTACCCGGATTATACAAGGTGGTACCACTTAACTGTTCGGGAAAAAATTCTTGCTCTGCAAAATTCCCCTCGTAACTATGGGCATATTTATATCCTTTCCCATAGTCGAGGTTTTTCATGAGGCTAGTAGGCGCATTCCGTAAATGCAAGGGAACCGATAAATCGCCATATTGTTTTACCAAATCCTGCGCCTTACCAATGGCCTCATAACTTGCGTTGCTTTTTGCCGAAGAGGCCAAATAGGTAACTGTTTGCGATAAAATAATTCTCGATTCGGGCCAACCAATTACTTGAACGGCATCAAAACATGTTTTTGCCAATAAAAGGGCATTTAGGTTGGCGTTGCCAATATCTTCTGAAGCTAAAATCAGTAGCCTTCGGGCTATAAATCCGGGCTCCTCTCCACCGGCTATCATGCGGGCTAGCCAATACACGGCGGCATTGGGGTCGCTACCCCGAATCGATTTTATGAAAGCCGATATGATATCGTAATGCTGTTCCCCGGTTTTATCGTACATGGCTAAGTGCTGTTGTACCTGTTGCAGCACCAAGTCGTTGGTAATGGTTATCGCTATTTCATCTACCGTTTGCACCACCAATTCCAATACGTTTAATAATTTACGTCCATCGCCACCCGAAAGGCGCAGCAGGGCTTCGTGTTCGATAATGTGGATTTTCTTTTGTTTTAATACTTCGTCATGCGCAATGGCTTGTTGTACCAAAGCCATCAATTCATCATTGCTTAATTGTTGTAAAACATATACTTGGCACCTAGATAGTAAGGCAGAAATTACCTCAAAAGATGGATTTTCGGTAGTGGCACCAATTAAGGTAATAATGCCACTTTCAACTGCACCTAATAAAGAATCTTGTTGCGATTTAGAGAAGCGGTGAATCTCATCAATAAATAAAATGGGTAAGGCTTTATTTTGTTTTTTTAGTTCTATAGCCGCATCAATAATTGCTCGAATATCTTTAACCCCAGAGTTGATGGCACTTAAACTAAAAAACGGACGTTTAAGTTGTTGAGATATAATTAAAGCTAAAGTTGTTTTGCCTACACCGGGAGGCCCCCAAAGCAATAAAGAAGGGATGCTCCCCAATTCAATGGCTTTGCGTAACACACCGCCACTGCCCACCAAGTGTTGTTGGCCAATGTAGGTGTCGAGGCTTTGCGGCCGCATGCGTTCTGCCAAAGGCGGGGTGTTTGCTAACATAGGTTACAATATCCGTAAATTTAAACTGCTGTTAAAATTTAATAGTAAATTACCACGTAGTACTACCCATACAGTCCATGAAAAGCCCCCAAAACAGTTATAGCTTCATACTACACGTTGTATTACTAAGTTTAATGTTGATGCCCTCACTGGCATCCGCTCAAAACAAATTGGATTCTACCCAAATTACGGGTTTAAAATCTTATTTCTTATTACGAGTGGGTTTAGATACCGATCCGGTTGATGTTCAAAACTATTTAAAACGCACCGATTTTCTTTCTCAAACCAACCAATTTCAGCAGGAATTTAAAGCTAGTAGTACCAACTGGAGTGTTGCTCAACAAACACAAGTTAATGAAGCCTTTCATCATGCATTAGCGGGGAATATAGACGCCAGTATCGGTTTATTTGAAAACCTAGCATCGTGGGATATGGTGAAGAATGTTTCGTTTTTAAGCAGAGGCGTGGCTATGCAATTGAGTAGTTTATTTGCGCTTAAGGGCCACTATACCCAAGCAATTGAGTATCAAAAAACGATACTTGCCCTTGCAATAAACACCAAAAACACTGCTCTTCAGGCACAAACCTATATTCAATTGGGTAAGCTTGCTTCCGAACAAGGCAATGGGGTACTTGCAGAATCCTACTTATTAAAAAATGCTTTGCCATTGCTTAGTAAATTAAAAGATAAAGGCACACTTATTTCATGTTATAGAGAATTGGCCTATGCCTATGAAGTACAGGAATTATTTGCCCAAGCCAAGTGGTTTTACCTACAATCGTTAACACTGGCTAAACAAAAAAACGATGCCCGCGGAATTATTTTAGCCAGCATGCCTTTGGCCGACTTTAAATGCGCCCTAACCGATTTTAGGCCCGCTATTCAAGACTTTCGTGCGGCCGAATGGGTAGCCATTCAAGCGCATGAATTACCTCTTTTATTGCTATTAAAGTTTAAACTTTTACAGGCCTATAACTTAGTAGGCGATACCGATAAAACTGCTCAATATACTAGCGAATGCGCCCAACTAAAAGATATTTTGCTAAATCCTGGCTTATAGCTGCCAAGCAATTTTAGTATTTTTAACCAAAAGCTACATATTTTGTCTGTATATTAAGGCCTCCAAACGATTATTCGGGGTAAAATATGACCATCAAAAACATTAAAGAAATGCTCAAAAAAATATTTTTAGGACTATTTATTGCTGCCAGCCTGGCTTGTACCGCCGATCCGAGGGTAAAAGTTGAAGTAGCCGGATCTTTTAATTTAAAGCCCGATGCACAGCAAGCTGTAGTTACTAAAGAATTAGCCGCATTACTAGAAAACTACCACTACAAACAAGTAGCACTTAACGATTCTATATCTACTATTATATTCGATACCTACTTAAAAAGTTTAGATGCTGGCCGAAATTATTTTATTCAGACCGATCTAGACGATTTTAATCAGTACCGCAGTACGTTTGATGACGATTTAAAGGCCGGAGATTTAAGTGTGCCCTTTTACATATTTAATGTTTTTCAGAAACGCTACAACGAGCGCCTTCGATTTGCACTTAGTAAAATAAATGAGCCTATTGATTTTACTGCAAATGAGAGCTACCCCTACGATCGTGAGAAATTACCTTGGTTTAGCTCCACCGAAGAAGCCAATAAGGTATGGACGCTTCGTGTAAAATACGATTTATTGAATCTTAAAATGGCTGGTGGCGATGCGACAAAAAATCTTCAAACACTAAAACAACGCTACGATAATTTGGTTTCTCAGGCTACTAAAACCAATAACCAAGATGTTTATCAGTTGATCATGAATGCCTTCACCGAAACCATAGATCCGCATACCAATTACTTTGTGCCTATTCGGGCGCAAGAGTTTAACGAAGATATGGCCCGCACCTACGAAGGTATTGGGGCTAGATTGCAGCTAGACAATGAAGTGGTAAAGGTGAATGAAATTTTTGCTGGTGGTCCGGCATTTAAAGCCAAAACACTCAATGTAAACGATCGCATTGTAGCCGTTGCACAAGGTAAAGATGGCGAATTTGTGGATGTAATTGGCTGGAGAATAGAGAATACCGTTTCTAAAATTAAAGGCCCTAAAGGCACCTTGGTGCGCTTAAAGGTTATTCCGGCAGGGCAAGAGCTGAGCTCTAAACCCATTGTTGTAGAATTGCTTCGCGGTAAAATTATTTTGGAAGATCAATCGGCTAAAAAAAGTATTAAAACAGTAAAATCGGGCACAAAAACCTTAAAAATTGGGGTTATTGAAGTACCTGCATTTTATGCAGATTTTAAAGCCTACCAGGCCGGCGATCCGAATTACAAATCGACCACAAGAGATGTGAAACTCTTGTTAGATACCCTAAAAGCACAGAAAGTAGACGGCGTAATTATTGATTTACGTTCTAATGGAGGTGGGTCATTATTAGAAGCCATTGAACTAACCGGTTTGTTTATTAAAAGCGGTCCGGTAGTGCAGGTAAAAGACCGCCGTGGGGTAGAAATAGATGAAGATGAAGATCCTACCATTGCCTATGATGGTCCATTGGCCGTTATGGTAGATCGGTTTAGCGCTTCTGCTTCAGAAATTTTTGCTGGCGCCATCCAAGATTATGGTCGCGGCGTAATTATTGGTACCCAAACCTATGGTAAAGGAACCGTTCAATCCACTATCGATGTGTCTAAAATTATTAGCCCAACCGATAAGTTGATGCTAATGAATGAAAAACAGGAAGAAAACGGTAAAAATGGTACGGTAGCTCGTCAAAATGCACCTCAATTTGGTCAAATTAATTTAACCATGGCCAAATTTTATCGTGTAAATGGCAGCAGCACCCAACACAAAGGCGTACTACCCGATATTCAGTTCCCTATGATATATCCGGCAGATAAATACGGCGAAAGTGCCGAACCGGCTGCTCTTGCTTGGGATACGGTGAAGCCTTCTAAATACAGCCCCGTTGCTAATTTAACTGCAGTAAATGCTAGCTTGGTTAAATTGCACGAACAGCGTATGAAATCATCAGATGAATACACTTATTTATTAGACGATATTGCCAACTTTAGAAAGCGTGATGCCGAAACAAGTGTGTCTGTAAACGAGGCTACTCTGAAAGCCGATCGGGATGCACAAGAAGCCAAAAACTTAGTACGTGAGAATAAACGAAGAGCCAGCCGAGGTTTAGCTCCTCTGAAAAAAGGAGAGGTGAAAGCCTCCGACGAGTTTGATTTTATAGAGGAGGAGAGTTTAAAAA
>JBIIBV010000068.1:0-6840 GCA_044239195.1 Sphingobacteriaceae bacterium
TGTTATTTCGCCATCTTCTATGCTAAACGGATTGCGTTTGAGTTTGAAATGCTTGATGCGCTCAAATTTTGCCAATTCATTAGATAGCTGTTTTATATCTTCATCTATCCAATTAATCAGTTTTTCATCTGTAATAAAGGTTTCAGGAGCATTAAAGAAGTCGTCGCTTAACTTGAATTCATCTTGCAAACTTTCTCGAGAAGGAACTAGAATGGCGGTAATATATTCTTGCTTATCGCCAATAAGAAATACTTGTTCTACTTTTGGACTTTTTAGGTAGGTATTTTCCACCGGAGTTGGGTAGATGTTTTTGCCATAAGCGTTTACCAACATGTTTTTAATGCGGTCGGTAATTTGCAGGTTTCCTTTAAAAAAGCGGCCTACATCGCCCGTATGGAACCAACCATCCGAATCTAAAACTTGGGCTGTTTCTTCCACTTTGTTCCAGTAGCCTTTCATTACACAATGGCCACGCACTACCACTTCGCCTTCGCCGCATTCAAATGCTTCGTTAAAGCTTTCGTGGGTTTGTATGGTGATGAATTTCTTGCTTTCTACATCTTGAATACCCACTTCAATACCCGGAATTACTCGGCCAACGGTACCGTATATTTGGCGGTGGTATTCGGTTACGGCCATTACGGGCGATGTTTCGGTTAATCCGAAGCCTTCTAAAATTTTAATGCCCAAGTTTCCGAAAAATTCGCCTACGTTTTTAGGCAAGGCAGCGCCACCTGAGATCATAAATTTCAATCGGCCGCCAGTTTTTTCTTTAATTTTACTGAATACCAGTTTTTCGGCAAATTTTTGTTGCAGACTAAGTATTAAACCAGGTTTTTTACCCGATTCTTGTACTTCTCGGTAGGTTTTTCCTACTTCTAAGGCCCATAAAAAGATTTTGCTTTTTAAACCACCTGCCGAGGTGCCATTTTTCATGGCTTTATCGTGAATACGTTCCAATAAACGGGGAACGCAGCTCATTACGGTAGGTTTTACTTCGCCCATATTTTTGGCTAGTAGCTCCAAACTTTGAGCAAAAGCAATTTTACAACCTTTTGCACTGCAAATGTGATAGGTGGCTGTGCGTTCAAAAACGTGCGATAGGGGTAAGAACGAAAGGAAAGTTTCGTGCTCATCTATTACCGGAATTTGCTCCAAACACACCCGTACGTTTTCTACAAAGTTTCCATGGGTAAGCATGACGCCTTTTGGTGTTCCGGTAGTACCTGATGTATAAATTAAGGAAGATAAATCGCTGGGTTTTACTTCATTTCTTAAAACATCTAATTCTTTTTTATGTACAGCTAGGGTTTGTTCGCCTTCGGCAATAAGTTCTGCTAAAGAAAGTACGCCAGCATTAATCGATACCCCTTCTACATGTTTTTCATAACCTTCAAAAACAGGAATAATGCGAATAAGTTGTGGACAGCTGTTCGCTATTTTTAAGATTTTCTTAAATAAGAAAGGATTGCCCACCAAAATCATTTTGGCTCCAGCATCATTTAAAATATAGGCAATTTCTGTTTCGCTTAAGGTAGGGTATATCGATACGTTTACGGCCCCTAATTGCTGTAAAGCTTGGTCGTAGTATACGTATTCGGGGCAATTTTCAATAATTAAGGCTAAACGATCGCCTTTTTGTATGCCTAGATCCAGAAAATAACTAGAAATGGCATCCGCTTTATCTAATACCTGCTTGTAAGTGATTTCTTCCCAACCATTTTTGGTATGGTGCAGTAAAAAGGTATTAGTTTCTGGATGTATATGTTCTACCACATTCCGTAACAATCGCGGAATGGTGCTGTGTTCGTTTAATAAGTTCATACGTTTTTAACGCATTGGTTAGCCCACAATTATACGCATACACCTTTAAAAAAACAAAAGGCAGACTGTATAGCCTACCTTATATTTTTAAACAAAAAGCCAATTAAACAGAGAAGCTTTCACCACAACCACAGGTGCGACTGGCATTTGGGTTGTTAAAGTTGAAACCCTTGCCGTTTAAACCGTCGGTAAAATCGAGTTCGGTGCCGGCTAGGTATAAAAAAGATTTCATGTCTAACGTAATTTTGATACCGTTGTCTTCAAAAAACTGGTCGCCCGTTTTTTCTTCGTTATCAAAATCTAAATTATATGATAAGCCAGAGCAACCCCCGCCTTTTACAGAAACCCGTAAAAAGTGCGAAGCATCTAAACCAGCTTCTTGCATGAGGCTTAGAACTTTCTCTTTTGCTTTATCGGTAATGGTTACCATTTTTTCTTCTTAGTGATGACTTTTTTCGCTTTCGATAGGAGCAAGGCCATTTTTCACACGGTAATCGTTAATGGCGGCTTTAATAGCATCTTCTGCTAAAACCGAGCAGTGAATTTTTACCGGCGGTAAAGCCAATTCTTCCACAATATCCATGTTATCAATGGTGATGGCATCGTCAATAGATTTGCCTTTTAACCATTCGGTAGCTAAAGATGAAGAAGCAATTGCCGAACCACAACCAAAGGTTTTAAACTTCGCATCGGTAATTACATTGTTGCTATCTACTTCAATTTGCAAACGCATGACGTCGCCACACTCGGGTGCGCCAACTAAGCCAGTGCCTACATTGTTTTTGCTTTTATCAAGCGTACCCACGTTACGTGGATTGGTGTAATGATCAATTACTTTATCTGAATATGCCATAGTTATATGTTGTCTTTAAATCTATTAATGTTCTACCCATTCTACTTTATCTAAATCGATGCCTTCTTTAAACATTTCCCAAAGCGGAGAAAGTTCGCGAAGGTGATTTACCGCATGTTTGGTTTGCTCAATGGCAAAATCTACTTCTTCTTCGGTTGTAAAGCGACCTAAGCCAAAACGGATAGAAGAATGTGCCAAATCATCAGAAAGGCCTAAGCTTTTTAATACATACGATGGCTCTAAAGAAGCCGAAGTACAGGCCGAACCTGAAGAAACGGCTAAATCTTTCATCGCCATCATCAATCCTTCACCTTCTACATACTTAAAAGAGATGTTTGCTGTATGTGGTAAGCGATTAGCCACGTTTCCGTTTACATAACTTTCTTCTAAAACGGTTAAAGCACTTTGTAATTTATCACGTAAAGCCGATAATCGTTTAGCATCTTTGTCCATTTCTAAACGGCATAATTCACAAGCCTTACCAAAGCCCACAATGCCGGCTACATTTAAAGTTCCAGAGCGCATACCCCGTTCGTGGCCACCGCCATCTAGTTGGGCAGTAACTTTCACTCTTGGGTTTTTACGACGAACGTATAAGGCTCCAACGCCTTTAGGTCCGTACATTTTATGTGCAGTAAATGCCATTAAGTCGATGCCATCTGCATCTACGTTTACTGGAATTTTACCTACCGCTTGGGTTCCATCGGTCATAAATAGGGCGCCATGCTTATGAGCAATGGCTGCAATTTCTTTTACTGGCTGAATAACACCAATTTCGTTATTGCCATACATGATGCACACTAAAATTGTTTGCGGAGTCATGGCAGCTTCTAATAAGGCTAAATCCAATAATCCGTCTTCTTTTACTGGTAGATAGGTTACTTGGGCGCCTAATTTTTCAAGGTGTTTGCAGGTGTCTAATACTGCTTTATGTTCGGTTACACAGGTAATAATGTGGTTTCCTTTATCCTGATACATTTCGAAAACGCCCTTAATGCCCAAGTTATCACCTTCGGTAGCACCAGAAGTGAAAATAATTTCCTTTTCATTGGCACCAATAAGCTGAGCAACTTGTTCACGTGCATAATCTACACCTTCTTCGGCGGCCCAACCAAAAGCATGGTTACGGCTAGCCGAGTTTCCAAACTTTTCGGTAAAATAAGGCATCATGGCCTCCAAAACTCGTGGATCCATGGGTGTAGTGGCATTGTTGTCGAAATACAGTGGTAATTTCATTAATTATTATTTAGATTCAGTTTAAATTAATGCTCAAAGATAAAAAAATATTTTTTCTGAAAAGGGATTTTTCTGCTATATAATCGCCATTCAATCGTCATTTTTATACCTTTACATATGCATATGAAACATATAGAGCACATTGGTATTGCGGTACGTAATTTAGAGGAGGCTTGTGGGGTGTACGAACGCTTGTTGGGTGTAGGCCCCTACAAAACCGAAGAGGTGGCATCGGAAGGTGTTTTAACCGCTTTTTTTAAGGCAGGCCCGAATAAAATCGAGCTATTACAGGCTACTACGGAGCAAAGTGCTATTGCTCATTTTGTTGAGAAAAAAGGAGAGGGTATGCATCATATTGCTTTTGCTGTAGAAGATATACAAGCAGAAATGGCCCGCTTAAAAGACGAAGGTTTTACCTTGCTGAATGAGGAGCCTAAACGGGGTGCCGACAATAAATGGATATGTTTTGTACATCCAAAAGATGCAAATGGCGTGCTCATAGAACTTTGCCAAGAAATAAAATCCTAAATATTTTTCGATTATCGCTTTTTTGTTTTCACAATTAGCACTATATTTGCCCCTCTGAAAATAATTGACGGAAATGAAAGCTGATTTACATCCAAAAAACTACAGATTAGTTGTATTTAAAGATTTGTCTAACGACTACGCCTTTATCACTAAATCTTGCATAGAAACTAAAGAAACTACCAAATGGGAAGATGGTAATGAATATCCTCTAGTAAAATTAGAGATTTCACACACCTCTCACCCGTTCTTTACTGGTAAAATGAAATTGGTTGATACCGCTGGTCGTATCGATAAATTCAAAAATCGTTACGCTAAAAAGTAATCGAAACCAAAAAATATACCGAAGTCCCGACCTAACAGTCGGGACTTTTTTTATTTTTGTTACATGAGTATATTATTTTTTGATGATGCATCACGAGAAAGCCTGTTGCCTCTATCGTTTACCCGTCCGGTAGCCGATTTTAGGATAGGTATACTCACTATTGCCGAAAAATGGGCCAAGCGCCTTTCGGCACCTAGCTATTCTTTTCTAACCGAAGAATATCTTCAAGAAAAATTCCCGAAAGAATTAGCTGAGGATAATTTATGTATAAACGGCTCTATTTGCCCCGATGAGGAGTTAGTGAACGCCATTAAGTCACTTCAACTAGGTGAAGCATTAATCTCAACTAGTTTATTAATTGCAGTAAAACTATCCGAAAAAGACACTCAAAGCTTTAATTTCAGCGATTTTTCGAACTTTCAAAGTAAAGAATATCCAGGTTCTTTTATTAAAATAAATCACCCGGAAGACCTATTTAGTCACAACGATGTAGAGTTGCGCAAGGATTTTACCTTACTTACCACCGGAAGAACATCGGCCAAACTAAGTGCCACGAACACCATTCTAGGCAACAATTTCTTTGCCGAAGAAGGCGCTACTGCCGAGTGTGCAACGTTTAATACGCTAGAAGGACCTATTTATTTGGCTAAAAATTCTCAGGTTTGGGAAGGTAGCCATATTCGTGGTTCTTTTGCTTTGGGCGAACATTCGCAGGTAAAAATGGGCGCCAAAATTTACGGAGCCACCACCATTGGGCCACACTGTCGAGTGGGAGGTGAAGTAAGCAATTCGATTTTATTTGCGTATTCTTCTAAAGGTCACGAAGGTTTTTTAGGCAATTCGGTGTTGGGCGAATGGTGCAATATTGGTGCCGATACCAACAATTCGAATTTAAAAAATAACTATACCGAAGTACGTTTGTGGGATTATACCCAGCAGAGTTTTCGCAAAACGGGCTTGCAATTTTGCGGCCTCATTATGGCCGATCATGCCAAATGCGGTATCAATACCATGTTTAATACGGGCACCGTGGTTGGTGTAAGTGCCAATGTATTTGGTGCTGGTTATCCACGCAATTATATTCCCGATTTTGCTTGGGGCGGTGCTCAAGGCTTAGAGGTGTATCCCTTGACTAAGGTTTTTGAAACTGCCGAACGGGTATACGAACGCCGAAATCGGGTATTTGACGCTACCGAGAAAAAGATTTTAACACATATTTTTGAACAAACACAAGCCTATCGCAGGTTTTAATAAAGCGAATTCCCCTTTATGAGAAAAAAAATTGTTGCCGGAAATTGGAAGATGAATCAAGATTTTACTGCAGGAACAGCCTTGTTTTCTGAAGTATTAACCATGGTTCAAGATGAAGTATTAGGAAGTCAACAAGTAATTGTTTGCCCGCCATTTATACATTTAAATGCCTTGGCGCAATTGGCTAAACAAACGCCAAATGTGGCTATTGGAGCCCAAAATTGCCACCAAGCCGCAGCCGGAGCTTATACTGGAGAAGTATCGGCCTCGATGATTCAATCGGTAGGGGCGGAATATGTGATTTTAGGTCACTCCGAGCGACGTCAATATTTTGCCGAAAGCGATTCTTTACTAGCCGAAAAAGTTAATGCTGCTTTGGCAAATAACTTAAAACCTATTTTTTGTATTGGCGAAACTTTGCAAGAGCGTGAGTCGGGCAATTTCTTTGCGCTATTAAAAACACAGTTACAAAATGGTGTTTTTCACCTTTCAGCCGATGCATTTAGTGATGTAGTATTAGCTTATGAGCCTGTTTGGGCCATTGGTACCGGTTTAACAGCCTCACCAGAGCAAGCACAAGAAGTGCACGCCTTTATTCGCTCTTTATTGGTAGAAAAATATGGAGCTGTAGTAGCCCAGTCAACTTCTATCTTATATGGTGGTAGCTGCAATCCTAAAAATGCCGCAGAATTATTCTCTCAAGCCGATATTGATGGCGGTCTTATTGGAGGCGCCTCCTTAAAATCACGTGATTTTGTGGACATTGTGAAAGCCTTTAATAACTAATGAGCTACCAAGAAGTAGTATTTATACAGAATGAAGGGGC
>JBIIBV010000022.1:0-25525 GCA_044239195.1 Sphingobacteriaceae bacterium
CCCACGATTTTTTGGGTGAGTGACGCTCAAAAAGTCTGTTTTTACCTAACGTGATACCAAACACATAGGCACCCGAATCGTTTGCCCATATGAGCAAAAGAAGAGAAAGCGGTAAAATAAAAGAAAAACTAGCGCCCATAAAACCCAAGGCAAGGTAAAGGGAAAAGGGAATGGCTACATAACACACAGCCAATAGTGTTATGGCAATATTTTGAAAGGGTGTACTGCTTTTTCGGTATAACTCGGCAACAAATACCAGCAATACCGCGGGCATCAATAAAAGTGCATTTTGTAGACTTTTGTTATATACTAAAACCGAAAATGCCAGACCATATACCACCAAAGAAAGAATTATTCCGGCGGGAATGTTGGGAGACAATCCGGTGCTTTTTATCAAACGATAAAATTCTAAAAGACCAACGACCACCAACAAAAGTCCAAAAGCTGCAAAAACAAAAGGACCTAAAAACAGGGAACCCAACATGCAGCAAGCAAAGAAAAATGCGGTAATGACTCTGGTTTTCATATTTTAAAAAGGATTATCCGATAAAAGTTTTTGTGCTGTTTGGCTATCCAACTCGGGTACCAAAACCTGTACTTCTCCAAAATGGTAGGAAGAATCTTGTTTGTTTAAGAGCACCGCCTCTATGCCGTTCTCTTCTAGTAATTGCTTAGAAAATTCGGCTTTAATGGGATCGCTGGTGGTATATACTTTAGTCCAGTTTTGGCTCATGGTTTTCTGTTTGTGGGTTTAGCCCCTTTTGGCGGGTAATTTGATAAAATTTATAGAGCAAAAAGACAGAAATAGCAGCAGATAAAAACACACCTAGTAAATAATATCGACTATCGGCTGGGTTATCTTGTTTCATGGCTTCGGCAACCGAAAGGCCTTGTTGTTGATACAAATATACGGCTACCACAGCTGATCCGTTGTTTAAAAAATGTCCTAAAATTGGATACCACATACTGTTTCCATAGTAATATAGATAACCAAAAAGCGCACCCAATAACATCCGAGGAATAAAGCCATAAAATTGTAGGTGTATGGCGCTAAACACGATGGCGGCCAACCAAATACCCGCATGGGTATTTTTTACCAATCGGCTAAAAATGGGTTGCAGACATCCCCTAAAAAGCAGCTCTTCTCCAATGGCCGGAATAAGCGCAATCATAAGCAAATTTATAGCCAAATCTACAGCCGATGGCATGTATAAGAATCGTTGGGTAAGGGTAGCTAGCTGGTCTTCTTGTTGGCGCATCCACTTTTCTACACCGGCTAAAAAGTCGGGTAGGTGCATAGCTTGGTTCACATCTATGGTCCACTGAAAAAAGCCTGCCGAGAAATAAAAAAGTAAGGCTGTAAGTATAAAAAGAGGAATAAGGGTTGGGGTGTTTAATTTAAAAAAAGAGGTGGCTTGGTTGCCCTCTCGTTTTGCAAACCACCAAGCTGGAAGCAGAAAAGAACCCACACTCGAAAAAAGTTGAACGATACGCAAAAAGCCCACGCTTTCGTTCATGGGGGAAACAACCAATACCGATTGCTTGTAGAATAACGATCCTACAAGAAGGCCCAAAAGAGAAAATGAAAACATCCCAGAAACCACCAAAACCAATAGTTTAATAAGTGCCAAGCCGGGAGATGTTATACTTTTGGACATGATGTGCCTATATTTTGTATTTTTGAAGCATAAAGTAACAAAAAATTGAGGGCTTTTGTGGTATGTCTGTAAAGATTGGAACAATAGAATTGGGTGAATTTCCGCTTTTACTTGCCCCTATGGAGGATGTAAGCGATCCGCCATTCCGTTTAGTGTGCAAGCAAAATGGAGCGGATTTAATGTACACCGAATTTATTTCCTCGGAAGGGCTCATTCGAGCGGCTGCAAAAAGTCGCCAAAAGCTCGATATTTTTGAATACGAACGACCCATTGGCATTCAAATTTTCGGTAGCCTCATAGAAAGTATGCGGGAAGCAACCGAAATTGCCAGCCAAGCACAACCCGATTTAATAGATATTAATTACGGCTGCCCTGTTAAAAATGTAGCCTGTAGGGGTGCTGGGGCAAGCCTCTTGCAAGATATTGATAAAATGGTAGCCATGACTAAGGCGGTTGTGGAAAGTACCCACCTACCCGTTACCGTAAAAACCCGTTTGGGTTGGGATGATACGACCAAAAATGTATACGAAGTAGCCGAGCGCTTACAAGATGTAGGCATAAAAGCGCTTACCATCCACGGGAGAACTCGGGCGCAAATGTACAAAGGCCACGCCGATTGGTCGCTTATACGAGAAATAAAAAGAAACCCTAGAATTCAGATACCCATTTTTGGAAATGGCGATGTAGATAGTGTAGAAAAAGCCGCTAATTGGCGTTTAGAATACGAGGTAGATGGAATTATGATAGGCCGAGCAGCCATTGGCTATCCCTGGATTTTTAGAGAAATAAAACACTTTTTTGCTACCGGCGAAAAACTGGCGGGGCCAACCCTGGCCGAACGGATTGCTGTTTGCCGCACCCACCTCGAAAAATCTATTGAGTGGAAGGGGGAGAAAACCGGGATTTTTGAAATGAGAAGGCATTATGCCAATTATTTTAGGGGTTTGCCCGATTTTAAAGAATACCGCATGCGGCTAGTATCCTTAGAAAATGTAGATGATATATCTTCGGTATTAAGTGAAGTGGAAGAAAAATTTGAAGATTTTGTAGCGATATAGTATGGTAAAGGCAATCACCCTGGGGGTTACTGTTTCTGTAGAAACAAATTATCAAAGCGATTTTTCAGACCCAACCAACGGGCGTTTTTTATTTGCCTATCAGATTACTATTGAAAATGGTACACAAAACGCCATTCAATTACTAAGCAGACATTGGGATATTGTAGACGCCAATGGCTTAAGTCGGGAAGTTGAGGGTGAGGGGGTGGTTGGTGAGCAACCCGTTATTCTACCAGGAGAATCATACCAATATGTTTCTGGTTGTGAGTTGGCTACCGAAATGGGAACTATGCGGGGGTATTATACTTTCAAACAAGTAAATAAGGCAGCTTTATTTAGAGCAAGCATACCGCACCTTACGCTGGTAGCCAATTATAAATTAAACTAAAAAGCCCCAAACGTTTCCGATCGGGGCTTTCTTTTACGTTGATGTTTTTTTAATCTCTTCTGTTACCCAGTAACATGCTGGCGTAATAAACCAGCGTTGCCAACGAACCAAGAGCGGCTATAACATACGTCATGGCTGCCCACCATAGGGCGTCTTTTGCTTGGTCGTGTTCTGCAGTATTGGTAATAGAAGCACCAGAGGTGTCTAACCAAGCTAAGGCTCTTCTGCTAGCATCAAACTCTACTGGCAGCGTAACAAAGCTAAATAGCGTAACAAGGGCTAAGGCGGCTACACCAATTGCCAATACATAGGGGTTTCCAGAAAACACCATAATCATTACTCCAATAAACAAAGTCCATTGAATTAAATTTGAAGCCAAGCTTACCACAGGCACCATTGATGAGCGGAATTGCAACCAAGAATAGGCTTTAGCGTGCTGTACGGCATGGCCACACTCGTGGGCCGCAACCGCAGCAGAAGCCACACTTTTTCCGTGGTATACCTCGGGGCTTAGGTTTACGGTTTTGTTTTGTGGGTTGTAGTGATCTGTTAATTGTCCCTCAACCGAAATAATTTCTACATCGGTTATGCCGTGATCAGCCAACATTTTTTCGGCAATTTCTTTTCCACTTAAACCAGAAAGTAAACCGATTTCTGAATAGGTTTTAAATTTGCTTTTGAAGCGCCATTGAACCGCAAAGCTTATGAGTCCGACGGCTATTAATAAGAATAGTCCCATGTGATTATTTTTTTATAAATATAAATACCCTTATTCAAAATCTATACCATTTGTGTAAATAAGCGGTCTTTTTGCTGTTTTTATGTCTTTAAGCCGTTTTTTTAGGTCGTTTTGGCCGTTTTTCATGTGTCAGACCCGGCTTGTCAAAATGGCTGTTTATTTTTGTATTTTTAAGCCTTATTAATTTGTATGGATGTAATCATTTTAGGCATAGCGGCGCTGGTTTTAGTGGTAGCTGTAGTACTTTTTGTTAAACGACCAGCATCGGCAGATGGTATTTCTGCGGATGAATTTTCTAGATTAAAACAAGAAAATGAAGGATTTCGGGCTGAGGTGGCTAGAACTACCGAGCGGGCTGAAAATAGTGCAGCAGAGCGCCTGCGTTTGGAGGTTAAATTACGTGAAGTTGAAGCAGATTTGGCAGCCAAAAACGAGCGAATTATAAAAGCGGAAGAGTCTTTTAAATCGCAAAGGGAGCGGTTAAGTGAACAAGAAAATTATATTCAAACATTGCAGCAGCAATTTAAATTGGAGTTCGAAAACATCGCCAACAAGCTGTTAGACGATAAATCGAAAAGTTTTACCGAACACAACCGCACCCAGTTGGATGTAATTTTAAATCCATTTAAAGAAAAATTAAAGGATTTTGAAGAGAAGGTAGATAGGGTGTATAAAGCAGAATCGGATGAGCGAAATGTGCTGAAGGGAGAAATCAACAAGTTGGTAGAAAATAACCGCTTAATGAGCGAAGAAACCCAAAACTTAACCAAGGCCCTTAAGGGTGACCAGAAAAAACAAGGGAATTGGGGGGAGATGATTTTGGAAAAAGTGTTGGAGCGCTCTGGCTTGGTTAAAGACCGCGAATACCGGGTACAAGCTAGTATGGTTGGGCCAGATGGTAACCGATTACAGCCCGATGTGGTAATTGATATGCCCGATGGTAAACACTTAATTGTGGATTCAAAAGTATCGTTAGTAGCTTATGAGCGCTTGGTAAACTGTGATAATGAAGCGGAGCGTGAAGTGTATGCCAAAGAGCATGTGAAATCGATACAAAACCATATTAACGATTTGTGCGGCAAGAATTATCAGGATTTATATCAGATTAATTCACCCGATTTTGTGTTGTTATTTGTGCCTATCGAATCGTCGTTTAGTGTAGCGGTACAATTGGATGAGGAATTGTTTAATTACGCCTGGGATCGTCGAGTAGTGATAGTAAGCCCTTCTACCTTACTAGCAACCTTGGGTACGGTAGCTAGTATTTGGAAACAAGAGCGACAGAATAAAAACGTATTGGAAATTGCTCGTTTAAGCGGAACGATGTACGATAAGTTTTACAATTTTGTAGAAGATTTGGAAGATATTGGCAAGAACTTGAAACAAACCGAAAAAGCCTACGATAAAGCGATTAATAAATTATCAACCGGTGCTGGAAACTTAACAGTAACGGCGGATAAAATTAAAAAATTGGGTGCAAAAGCAAGTAAACAGCTCGATCAGAAATACATAGACGACCAAGAAGAATCTGTTTAAAAAGCCTTCCAACCCTGGGCTTTTAGCTCGTGCATATTATTCGATTTAGATACCAACTGACAACCGGCAGCTGCATCGGTCATGTGGCCAATTACTGTAATATCTGGGCTGTTTTTTATCTTCTCGTAATCACTTTGCTTAATAGTAAACAACAACTCATAATCTTCTCCGCCATTTAAAGCACAGGTGGTGGGATCTAAACCAAATTCACGAGCAGTGTCGTACGTCATTTGGTCAATAGGTATTTTTTCTTCGTATACCTGGCAGCCCACATTCGATTGTTTGCAAATGTGTTTTATTTCTGAAGCCAAGCCATCCGAAATATCAATCATAGACGTTGGTTTTATACCGCTTTCACGTAAATAATCTACAATATCTTTACGAGCTTCTGGTTTTAGTTGGCGTTCTATTACATAATCTTTGCCCTCTAAATCGGGTTGAATATTGGGGTTTTCTAAAAAGATCTGTTTTTCTCTTTCTAATAATTGTAAACCAATGTATGCTCCACCTAAATCACCCGATACACAGATTAATTCTCCCTCTTTTGCCCCCGAACGGTATACCACATTATCAAAATCTACATAACCAATACTAGTTATACTCAATATTAAACCTTGCTTAGAAGCTGAGGTATCGCCACCCACCACATCTATGCCAAATTTTTTACAAGCCAAATAAATACCATCGTAAATTTCTTCTACAGCTTCTAAAGGAAATTTACTCGATAAACCAATAGATACGGTAACCTGAGCGGCTATACCATTCATGGCATAAATATCACTTAAGTTTACTTGTACGGCTTTATAACCCAAGTGTTTAAAAGGTGTATATGCTAAATCGAAATGAATGCCTTCTAATAATAAATCGGTAGAAACGGCAATTTGTTTGTTACCAGCAGATAAAATAGCCGCATCATCTCCTACACCTTTAATGGTGCTGCTTTGTGTGAGTTCAATTTTATCGGTTAAATGCGCTATTAATCCAAACTCTCCTAATTGTGCTAACTCTGTACGCTCGGTATTTTCAAACATAGTTTCTTTTTTTTAATCTTCTCCAAAATTATTCTTTTATACACACACTAAATAATTACTATTTATTATTTATAAAATATACTATGGTTTATTAAGGTGTTGGTATGGTGCATAAAGCCTCTAAATTTTTTTTGTCTTTCTAGTTGTTCTATTTTTTTACACAATATTATATCCAATTACAAATTCTACTGAATTAATTATCAGATACTTATTTAATTTTAGTTATTTTATTCAACACTTATTTGTGAATAAAAAGTAGTCTTAAAAAAAGTGAATAACTCTCTAAAAGCGCTGTATAAAAAGAGCACAATTAAAAGATTTTCACCAAAAATTACCATTCCTTTTAGGCCTACTTATTTATCTACATGTTTTAGTTCACTTGTTAACAGGAATCCACAGCTTAAACTAGGTTAAAAGAAAGAATCTACTTACCTTGTTCTCTAAATAAACCGTTTTATGCCCCTTATTTTACCTGTTAAAGGAGTTTCTCCAACCCTTGGAAGCGATTGTTTTATTGCTGAAAACGCAACCATTATTGGTGATGTAGTGTTAGGTACGCATTGTTCTGTTTGGTTTAATGCCATTATTCGAGGTGATGTAAATCAAATAAGAATTGGCAACTATACCAATATTCAGGATGGGGTAACGGTTCATTGTACCTACGAACAAGCAGCCACTACCATTGGAAATTATGTATCCATAGGGCACAACGCTATTATACACGGTTGTACATTAAAAGATAGAGTGTTGGTTGGTATGGGAGCTATTATTATGGATAAAGCCGTAGTAGAAGAATACTGCATTATTGCTGCCGGTTCTATTGTGTTAGAGAACACCCTGTGCGAATCGGGATATATTTATGCCGGTGCTCCAGCAAAAAAAATAAAGCCCATTAGTGAAACACAACGTGCTTTATTAGACCAATTACCAGATAGGTATGTTTTGTATAGCGATTGGTTTAAAAATCCGCAGGAATTGTAATCTTCTCTTCTAAATCCCAGTTTGCTCGTAGGCCTATGGTTTTATCGAACCACCATACCTTTTCGGGTTGCAGATTTTTAGCCACATCACCACTATCCCATTTTCCATTTATATTTTCATCCAATACCACCCGAATACTGTATTTTCCGATAGGATATGTTTTATATGTCAAGGTGCTCACCCGTGTAATCACATCTTCTTTTAGCACCACTTTTTGTTCGTTCAAGAGTTGTATAATATAGGTTTTTGTAGAATCGGCCGGTGTTAAAATAAGACTTAGGTTTCCATAACTATCCAATCCGTCTTGCGTAAAGCTTTTGGAATACGCATTGTTTTTTAAACCTGAAATACCATTAAAGGCGCCAGCAGCAATTTTCACCGTATAGTTTTTACCCGCTTTAAACGGATAAGTTATTCCCAGCGACTGACCCAGCCCACCCGTTTTCCCAAGTTTCCAGCCACTTAATTTTACCGAATCAGACTGCAAACTAATTTTGGTACTATCTACCAGTTCAGATGGCATGGAAAAAAGTAAGGAATAGCCCAATCCTGGTTTTAATTTATTGCCAAGCGTGTTGTCTTTTATAACCGGTGTTCTATTGTATGCTTCTCTTTTGTTTCTGTTGATATCAACAATGCTTAAAGATTCTGCGCCCGAATATATTCCTAATGTTAAAGAATCATAAGCCAGTTCAGGCGACCAAATTAGTGCAGAATCGCCCAGTGTACTATATTTTTTTATACTATTTTTAAGATAATTGGTACCACCCAACTCTTTTACATTCAACTCTTTAACCGGTTTGTTAAACACTAAAAGTAGCCTTCCATCCAACTCTACTTTTTTTTCAAGTACCTTAAAATCTTTTGGCAATTCTTTAAACAGCCTAATTTTTACACCCGAAGTGTTTTTATCCAGTTTAATTTTTGTGGAACTAAACCCAATTTCATCTACCCCTTGATTGTAAATTCTATCGGGGCTAGTTTCTTTTAGTGCGTATACCGAATACTCATCGCTTCTAAGATTGTTCAATTTAAAACCTCCTTTCTCATCCGTAGTGGTGTAAGTGTTCGGTTTTTTCTTCCCCAACAAGCTATCTTGTTTAGTTGGAAACAAAAACACCATCACATCTTTAAGCGGCTCGTTGGTAGAGGCGCTAGTAACTGTACCACTTATGGCCAATGAATCGAGCACGCTGCCGGTAGAAAAAACATAGGTATAGTTTTTTAGTAAGTTGTTTTCGTTTACATCGCCAAGTGCCTTTCCGAAATTTATAGTGTAGGTGGTATTGGGTTCTAGCGCTTGGCCCACCTTTATACTTAACACCTCTTTACTTGCTTTTATATCGAGTGGCTTCTCAAGCACCGGGCTTACTGTAATTTCAGTGAAGGCGTTGTTTAGTTTTATAAATTCATTAAATGTCAATTCAATTTCGGGTGCCGAAAAACCGGTGCTTAAATTTTTGGGTTTTTCTTTAAGCACTTTTGGCGCCTCGGCATCTTTGGGTCCTCCACTTGGTGATTGCATACTTGCACAACCAGTAAGTGTCCATATACCAAAAATCAGACAGGTCCAAAACACCCACAACCCCATAAAACCATTTTTTAAGCCCTTGGCTAAGAAATTATTTTTTTTGGAACAACCAATCAAAGAATTCTTAAAAGTCCCGCAAATCGCCTTATTTTGAGTCACCCGGTTTTATGTTTAAGTTGTTGATAATCAGTTATTTGGTTAAATGAACCATTAAAACGGAAATATCCGAAGGCGAAACCCCCGAAATTCGGGAAGCCTGTCCAAGTGTTCTCGGTTTTACTCGAAGTAATTTTTCTCTAGCCTCTTTGGAGAGTGAACCAAGTGTGAGGTAATCGAAATTTGGATTAATTTCTCGGTCTTCCATCCGTTTCATTTTTTCTACAATTTCCAATTCCTTTTCAAAATAGCTCTCGTATTTCACCCGAATTTCTGCTTGTTCTATTACCTCGTTGGTATAGGTTTTTAATTCATCTTTCAAATTTGGTATAGCATTACCCAAATCCAAAATATTTATTTGTGGTCTACCCAATAAGTTAACCAATTTTACTTTTTGATTTATAGGCGATGTTCCAAGCGTATCTAACACGCTGTTTATTTCTTCTGGTTGTACCGATTCGTTCGATAAATAAGCCACTAGTTTATCTGCGGCAGCCACCTTCGCGTGTACACCATCCATACGCTCATCAGATATTAAACCAAGCGAATGCCCAATGCCGCTCAAGCGTAAATCAGCATTGTCTTGCCTCAACAATAAACGGTGTTCTGCTCTTGAAGTAAACATTCTATAGGGCTCTTCGGTGCCCTTGGTTACCAAGTCGTCAATTAATACACCTATATACGATTCCGAGCGTTTCATAATCAACTCGTGATTATCATATACTTTCTGGTGTGCATTTATTCCTGCAATAAAACCCTGGCAAGCGGCCTCTTCATAACCCGTGGTACCGTTAATTTGACCAGCAAAAAACAGGTTTTGTACCAATTTGGTTTCGAGTGTAAGTCCAAGCTGTGTGGGTGGAAAATAGTCGTATTCAATGGCATAACCCGGCCGAAACATCTTGGCTTGTTCAAAGCCTGGTATTTGTTGTAGTGCCCGGTACTGTACATCTTCGGGTAAAGATGTAGAAAAACCATTCACATAAATTTCTACCGTGTTCCAGCCTTCGGGTTCTACAAATATTTGATGTCGCTCACGTTCAGCAAAGCGGTTTATTTTATCTTCTATAGATGGACAATACCGAGGACCCAAGCCCTTAATGCGTCCGGTAAACATGGGCGATTTTTCAAAACCCTCTTTTAGGGTTTCGTGTACCGCTTCATTGGTATATGTAATCCAGCAGCAACGTTGATCCGTTTGTAAGGGAACATCTGTATAAGAGAAACGTCCACGCTCCTCGTCGCCCCATTGCTCCTCCATTTTAGTATAATCTAGCGTTCTTCCATCTACCCGCGGAGGGGTACCCGTTTTCATTCTGCCAGCTTCAAAACCAAGTGTAACAAGCTGCTCTGTAATTCCCGTAGCTGCTTTTTCGCCTGTTCTACCACCACCAAAACGTTTTTCTCCAACATGAATTATACCGTTTAAAAAAGTACCATTGGTTAAAACCACCGAAGATGCTTCTATTTCTATACCCAAGGAGGTAATCACTCCGGCTACACGATCTCCATCTAGTTTCAATCCCACTACCGTATCTTGCCACAGATCTACATTGGGTGTTTGTTCCAATTGTAGGCGCCATTCTTCCGCAAAACGCATGCGGTCTATTTGCGCCCTTGGGCTCCACATAGCCGGCCCCTTAGATCTATTCAACATTCTAAATTGGATGGTGGTTTTGTCGCTAATAATTCCAGAATAGCCACCCATCGCATCAATTTCTCTCACAATTTGTCCTTTGGCCACTCCACCCATAGCAGGATTGCAACTCATTTGTGCTATAGTTCCCATGTTCATGGTAACCAACAACACACTCGAGCCTAAATTTGCCGCCGCCGCCGCCGCCTCACAGCCTGCATGCCCAGCACCCACCACAATTACATCGTATTTTTTAAACATATACTTTTTGTTCCACGTGAAACAGTACAAAAATAATCAAATTCGTTTGCTCCTTTTTATTTTGTTCCACGTGGAACAATTTTAAAAAGCGCATATAAACTCACCACTACCCACACCCCCTCTAATACCACAAATGGGTAAAAAGAAATGAGGTAGGCCGATACACCACAAAGCGCTGCACCCACCATATTGAGCAGGGTGTAGCTCACACTCTCTACCCGTATTTTTTTAGACAGGATTAATAAAAAAGCCAGCAAAAGAAGGCTTACCCCCGCGGTACCCAAACTATCCGAAACACTCATAATCTTTGTTTTGTTTGTTCAAAAATAACGTTAATGTCACAAATCAGAAACCCAAATACAAGCTATGGGTGTATTTTATGATATTTGTGTGTTAAATACCCTATACACATGAAAACAATCTTTCATCCCGCTGCCCAAAGAGGCTTTGCCAACCACGGATGGTTACAAGCCGCCCACTCTTTTAGTTTTGCTCAATACTATGATCCGGCTAAGGTTCATTTTGGTCAATTGCGTGTGCTTAATGATGATATTGTGGCACCTGCTATGGGTTTTGGAATGCATGGGCATGATAATATGGAAATTGTAACCATACCCCTTCGCGGTTTTTTGGCGCACAAAGACAGCCTAGGTTCTGAGGGTACCATTACACCGGGTGAGGTGCAAATTATGTCGGCGGGAAGCGGCATTCAACACTCGGAGTTTAACGCTTCAGAAACCGAAGAGGTAAATTTGTTGCAAATTTGGGTTTTCCCAAAAGAACGGAATATTACTCCCCGTTACGATCAAAAAGCATTCGATACTAGATTAGCCCAAAACAGGTTTCAGTTGGTGGTTTCTCCTTCCGAGAAAGACGGTTCTCTTTGGATAAACCAAGATGCATGTTTTTCGCTCGGAAGCTTTGATGCGCAAACCGAAGCCAATTATTCCTTTAGTTTTCCAGATAACGGGGCCTATGTATTTGTTATTGAAGGAGAGATAAACTTAGGTGGACAAGTTATGGGAAGAAGAGATGCTATGGGCGTTTACAATACGCAAACACTAGCTTTTACGGTAAAAGAAGCTGCCAGGGTATTGGTGATAGAAATACCCATGCATTAAACCAGAAAAGGACGAAGCGCCAAATAATGGTTTTCTTTTTCGGTCATTGTTGTTTTTTCGGCTTTACTTTTATCACCATAACCCAGCAGGTGTAAAAGCCCATGAATCATTACCCGGTGTAGCTCTTCGCTTTCGGTTACATCAAAGTTCTTGGCATTTTCTTTAATTCTATCTATGCTGATGAAAATATCACCCAATACTTTGCCGTCGGTTTCGCTATTGTCAAAGGTGATGATATCGGTGTAGGTATCGTGATTGAGGTAGGATTGGTTCATTTCCAGCAAATAAGCATCGCTACAGAAAATATAATTTAACTCCTTAATACAGTTTCCCTCGGCTTTTGCGGTGTTTATAAACCAATCGCGAAGCTTGGCCTTGTTTTTTAGCACCACGCTGCTATCTTCTGTAAAATACCGAATTCCCCGAGTTGTATTTGCCATGCTTTGGACTAAAATTATTGGTTAAAAACCTGATTATCAATATATTAATTTTAATACTAGATTTTTAAGACCGACCAAAAATACATAATTTTGTGTTCTTCGGGATGTAGCGTAGCCCGGTATCGCGTCAGCATGGGGTGCTGAAGGTCGTCGGTTCAAATCCGGCCATCCCGACCACAACAATAAATGCCCCGCCGTTTAGGCAGGGCTTTCTTGTTTTTAAAAATACAGCTACTCAATAACAGAGAACACAAAATACTGGTACAGTCTTGTAAATTAAAACAATTTATATTGCGTCAAAAGGAAATACTTGCCAGTTACCCGCAATTTTTTTAAAATCCGTTCCATCTAAATTAACAGAACATGCCCAATAGGGCCCATAACCACTTGTATGGTTATCATCGTATGCTAAAAAAAAGATTTTCGTACCATCTGGCGAAACAGACACTTCACCAATGTCAAAACGAAACCCCGCCGGCAAATCCATTATTTTGACGTGACCCGTTCCGTTGTAATTACATTTCCAAATCTGATTAAAACTTGCCCCCGCATTTGTAGACCACTGTTTTGTATAAATTAAAAGCCCAAGACTTTTTGGTGCAGTGTCTGGTTGTGCCATAGATTCTTTCTGACAACTGATATCAAATATCAATATGGAAATAGAGAAAAGTAATAGGCTTATTGTAGATAGAAGTAGTTTTTTCATAGCTTTTTAATTATATATGTGGTTATTGTATACGTTATAATATCGAAAAAAAAGCCCCAATCGTAAGATATGGGGCTTTTTAAATTAAAATTGTATTTATTTTGGATCTAACACATTTTGAATGCTTACTAAAGCATCTTCTAAATGTGCTTTTACCACTGGGTTACTAAATTTACCCAAGCTTGCACGAATTTCAGCTGCTAGGTTTTTCAACTCTCTGCGTGCCATTGGTCTGATGTCTGAAGTGGTGGCATCAAAACGTGGCCCTGCTGGCATTCCAGGGAAAGCAGCCGGTGCAGGTGTATCTTGTTTGTTAATTAAGAATCCTAAACGATCTATATAGGCACGTTGTAGGTTTCTTTTGTAGGTATCTATGTTAGCACCGCTGGCCAATTCCGTCCAAACACCTTTATGCAAATCGGCAAAAAGATCGGTTAAACCATAAGCCTGGTCACCATTTTTAGCACTATTATCAATTACACGAGCTAAACGAGCTGGTTCTAAAATACCATTCAAGATATTTACTTGAGTTCCACGTAAACGCTCTATAATACCCGCTTGATCAAACTTGTTTAATACGCTTTTATCTAGCATCCAGGTTGGCGTAGCAAAAGCTTGTGCATTAATAAAGCGTAGTGCTTCTTGTTGTTTTGCTTTAGCTACGTGGGTATAAACATCACCTTTTTGTTCGTAGGTTTTATCGTTTTCGAAAATACCGCCAATGTTTGAGCGTACGTGGCCCATGTATCGGTTCCATTGAGCCAATACCTCTCCGTATAATTCTCTTAAATTGTCGTATGGTTTTCCTTCTTCAAAGGTCCATTTCTCGATATTTGGAAGAATACGTTTTAAGTTGGCGATTCCGTAAGCAGAAGCTTTCATGGCATCATCACCTAAATCTTCAGATTGCGCACGTGGATCAATAGGATTTCCCGTTTGCTGTCCGTAGAAGTACTTTGGATTGCCGGCACGCTCAATGGTCCACTTGTTTAAGATTTTAGCATCTTCATCAGCAGAATTGGTATCGAACCACGTATAACCCCATTTAATGGCCCACTTATCGTATTCGCCAATACCAGGGTACAATACCACGTCGCCATCGCCCGGTTGTGCAATGTAGTTAAAGCGGGCATAATCCATAATAGATGGTGCGGTACCACCCATTTTTTTGGTGAAAGCTGCAGAGCGCAACGAATCAACCGGGAAGGCTACACTTGAACCAAAGTTGTGTGGTAAACCCAGTGTGTGACCCACCTCGTGTGATGACACGAAACGGATTAATTTACCCATTAGTTCGTCTTTAAATTTAGGCGTTCTAGCATCTGGATTAATTGCTGCGGTTTGAACAAAGAACCAATTGCGAACCAAGTTCATCACGTTGTGGTACCAACCAATATCGCTTTCTAAAATTTCTCCAGAGCGTGGATCTGCTACGTGCGGACCATAGGCATTAGGAATGTTTGAAGCGAAATATCTAATCACTGAGTACCGAGCATCTTCTGGGCTCCAATCTGGGTCGTTTGGTGGATCTAAACACACAATGGCGTTTTTAAATCCAGCTTTTTCAAAAGCCGCATTCCAATCGTTCACCCCATCTTTTAAGTGTTGACGCCATTTTTGTGGTGTAGCTGGATCGATGTAGTATACAATTTGTTTAACCGGTTCTACCAATTCGCCACGTTTGTAAGCTTCTTTATCTTTTGGCTCTAATCTCCAATGACGAGCATAGCGTGTAACGGTTGCTTTTTGTGCGTCGATACCGTAGTCGGTTTGTGCCTGTGAAAAGAAACCAACTCTATCATCAGCCAAGCGTGGTTTCATAGGCACTTTTGGTAATAATAATAAGGAGTTGTGAATTTCAACAGTCACCGAACCCAAGCTTTCGTCTACCGGTGCGGCAGCGGCTCTGTAGGTTTTGGTGGTGGTTACTTCTACGTTTATTGGGAAGCTTTTTATGGTATCAATGTAAGAACGAGCCTCGTCTAATGCCGATATTTTATATCTGGTTCTTACCGCCGTTGGCAAGCCAATTGACAACACATCTTTTGTAAACAAATCGGTTGCATCAATAACCACAGAAGCCGAATCTTTGTTGATGGCTTTGATATCGAAAGAACTTAAAATAGCATCTAAATTTGAGTTTTTAACCGATTGATACATATCGGAACCCTTAGCCGCTACATTGTCATAAGATGGTACACGAAGCAATACCTGCTTATCGCGTTTGTGGAATACCCATACTTGTTCATTTAATTCTTCACCGCCGTAGGTTCCGTCAACTGCCGGAGTTTTTACATAACGGGTAACCATGAGCATTTCTCTCCCGAACAATGAATCGGGTATCTCATAATAATATTTTCCATCTACTTGATGTACCTTAAACATACCCTTATCGGTTTTTGCTTTTTCGGTAATTACATCTTTATAGGGTTTAATGCCCGGTTTGGCAGGGCCTGCCGGAGCGCTAGCTGCCGCTGGGGCCGCTGCTGGTGT
Source organism: Sphingobacteriaceae bacterium (assembly GCA_044239195.1). Lineage (GTDB taxonomy): Bacteria > Bacteroidota > Bacteroidia > Sphingobacteriales > Sphingobacteriaceae > JAIPAN01. The sequence goes on from JBIIBV010000022.1 coordinate 15,736, forward strand.
GCTTGGCTTTTTTTGTGCCATTGCGCCAGTAATTCCTAGGGCAACAAACAACAAACTTAGGGCCAAGTGACTTTTAATACGAATGGTTTTAATCATGGTTTTTGGTTTTGGTTGTGTTAACAAATATAAAAGTTGCAAGAAATTTTTGATACACCTATCCTTAAAGTTACAAAGCGGGTACACTTATTTCTTAAAGTAAATATATAGCATTATCATTAACCTAACACATAAATGATATCAATTTTATAAAAAAAGCCCGCTTGCTGGCGGGCTTTAAAGTAGGGCTATTTTATCGAAAACGGAAGGTAAATACCTATTGTAATGTTTCGCCCCGGATTATAAAAACCAAGGCTCGGGTCGGTTTCATCTAACCTGCCCGGTCTTAGTCGACTGAGGTGGTCGAAGTATTTTTTGTTTAATAAATTATTTCCAGCCACATGAATTTTTAGTGGCATTTTATTGATTAAAACGCTGGTACCTATCCCCGCATTTAATAACGTGTAAGCTCCGGTGCTTGTTTCAAAAACATCAATTCGTTTTTGAGCAAACACGTGTTCTAACCCCAAAGATAAATAGGGGTTTTTTAATCCTTTAATCTTGGGCTCTAAGCGAAAATCATTTCTAACAACTCCTGCCGGAATAAAGGGAAGTGCCCTGCCGGTTGTTTTATTGCTGGCTCGAGTATAGGCAAAACTACTTTCTATATGCAAAACATCTATTGGGTGTAGCGTGATGCTAAACTCGGTTCCGGCTAGCACCGCATTGTCTTGCCCAAAACGGTAAACCGGCAAAATAGTTCCATTGTCGTTAATGGTTTCACCCCCCAATTGGCGGGCATAGATGTATCGGTTAATCTGGTTGTAAAAAACAGTCCAATCAACATCTATTTTTTCTGTATGAAAGCCAAGACCCAAATCCGTGTATAAACTTCGCTCGGGTTTTAGCGTATTGCTTCCAATTTCATAACGAAATGCTCCCTCATGAACCCCATTTGCAGATAATTCGGCAATATTGGGGGCCCGAAATGCCGACCCCACATTGGCTTTAATATTCCACACCTCTCCAAACTCTTGGGTGAAACCAACCGCCGCACTTAAATTGCTAAATTTATTCTCAAACGCATCGAAAACAGTTGTACCATTTTCAACCAACTCTTCCGATTTGGTTTGTTTTTGATCCAAGCGGAGTCCAATATTTAAACTAGTTTCCTTCCAACTCTTTTTTAGGTAACCAAACATTCCCCACTCCATTGAGTTATAATTTGGTACCAAAAACTCTTGACCCTCATTGCTGTTTTTTTGGTTTACCGTAGAAACGCCGAATACCCGCTCTAAACCATTTTTATCCGGAAAGAAATATTTAAAATCACTACTTAATGTGTTTAAATCAAAAAACAACCCGGGAACCGATTGATCATCTTCAAACTCTTTCCGCTGGTTTTTTTGAAAAGATATATTGCTTCTGAGCCTACCCGAACCCAACAGAATGTTGCTATTAAATGCTATTTTTTTATGCAGTATTGATTGGTTTGGCAATAGCAGAGTACGTCCATTCAGTTGATTCTGGGATAATACATTACCACTACCATCTTCAAATTCTCCATTAGCATTTGGTAAAAAATCTGGCAAGCCCACATTGCTGTTAAAGCTCGATACGTTTAGGTGCGCATAACCCCATTTTTTGTTTATTCCCACCTGTCCGCTTAAATTTTGTTCGTTAAAGCCAGTATTGGGGATTCTACCGATAGGTGTTTCGTAACCCTTTGCGCTTTTAAACGATATTCTCGAGCGCCAAACAAAGCCGTTTTTGTTGCCAAAAACCATTGCTGAGTTTCCAAACATCGCACCATTACTGGCAAAATTACTTAGTACTTCTCCCCTAATTTGACCCTCGGGTGCTGGCAAAGGGTCGATCATATTAATAACACCTCCAAGCGCATCAGAACCATACAAAAGGCTAGCCGCACCCCTTAACACCTCCACCTTATCAACATTAAATTGATCTATTTCTATACCATGTTCATCTCCCCACTGCTGGCCCTCTTGTTTAGCCCCATCAGCCAACGTAATTACCCGATTATAGCCTAAACCACGAATAACTGGTTTAGACACTCCTCCGCCCGTGGTAATTTGCGACACTCCCGGTATTTTGCTTAGCGCATCTATAATATTGGTAGACTGATTGAGTAATTTTTCTCGATCAACCAAACTTATACTGGCACTATTTTTTCGATTATCCGCACTTGATGTGCTTCCGGTAATTACCACCTCATGGCCCTCAATGCTACTTTGCCCAAGTTTAAAAACCAATACGTCCGTATTTGCAAAATCAACACGTTGAGTGCTGGTTTTGTAGCCCATGTAGCGTACTTCTATTAAAAACAGGCCCCTTGCTGGGGTATTACTCAGTATAAATTCACCTTTACCATTGCTAGATGTACTTAGTCTTAAATCGGGAATGGAAACGGTTGCTCCCACGATATTTTCGCCAGTTTTGGCATCTTGAATACGCCCTTTTACCACGCCTTGTGCCCAAGAGCCGGTATATATCAATTGTAATAGGATGAATGCCATCCAAAAAATCTTTTTCATAAAAAATGAGTTAAAATAAAACAGATCACACGGGTTTTCCGTGTGCTTAATACAAACAACTACTTATGAAAAAGCGGGCGGCCCCCTAAGACTATAATGAATACTCGTTGTTTTAAACAAACGAGTGGTGTGTTGTATACTAAATGATAAACCAATCTGCTCTACTAAAATTTGTGTAGCCGAGGTTGTTACAAACGATTTTTCGAAATGTACCGAACAGGCCCAGCAGAAACTATTTTTTAAGGCTAGATGGTTTTTATGCTGACAGGTTTGTCCAGCAGTTTTACTACACGAATTTTGTTGATCCGAAACCGTTCGGTGTCCGTGAAAAAAATCAATAGGAATTACACTTAGCGAAAAAGCCAGCAAAAGAATTACCGAAAGCACACGATTTCTAAGTGTTTTCATTATTATTAGCTAAGGTAAGTAAAAAAACAATTTTACTACCTTCGTAAAGGTAATAAAACTACTACCCATGAATACCGAAAAAATAAACTTGTCTGTAAAAAATACACCAACTGGTACAAAGCTAAATTGCAAGGGTTGGGTGCAAGAAGCAGCATTGCGTATGCTCTTAAATAATCTCGACCCAGATGTGGCCGAGCGCCCCGAAGATCTTATTGTATATGGAGGAAGAGGTAAGGCGGCCCGAAACCCGGAAGCGCTGGCATTGATTATTAAAGCGTTACAAGATTTAGAAGAAGATGAAACCTTATTGATACAGTCGGGTAAGCCAGTGGGTATTTTACCCACCCACAAAGATGCCCCCCGAGTAATCATTTCCAATTCGCAGTTGGTACCCCATTGGGCCACCCAACAACATTTTGATGAATTGGAAGACAAGGGCTTGATGATGTATGGACAAATGACCGCCGGTTCTTGGATTTATATTGGTTCGCAAGGAATTGTACAAGGCACTTACGAAACTTTCGGCGAATTGGCACGGCAACATTTTGGCGGCACCCTAAAAAACACCCTTTCGGTAACTGCGGGTTTAGGGGGAATGGGCGGCGCTCAACCCTTAGCCATTACCATGAACGAGGGTGTATGTTTGGCTGCCGAAGTTGAAGAATGGCGCATCCAGAAAAGACTAGAAACACGCTATATAGATGAAATTTGTTACGATATTGACGAGGCCATCGATCGAGCAATTCAGTATAAAAATGAGGGCAAGGCTCTATCGATAGGGCTTGTAGCCAATGCGGTTGATTTATTAAATCGCATGATTGAAAGGAATATTACCCCAGATACGCTTACCGATCAAACCTCAGCCCACGACCCTCTGGTAGGTTATTTTCCCGAAGGATTATCGGTGCAACAAGCAAACACACTTCGCGAAAGCAACCCCGCCGAATACACCAAACAATCCTATGCCACCATGGCCAAGCATGTACATTGCATGCTCGAATTGCAAAAACGAGGTGCTATCACCTTCGATTATGGGAATAACCTTCGTGGCAGAGCCCTCGAGGTTGGAGTGAAAAACGCTTTCGATTTCCCGGGATTTGTTCCGGCTTATATCCGTCCACTTTTTTGTGAAGGTAAGGGTCCATTTCGCTGGGCAGCACTCAGTGGCGATCCCGCAGATATTGCGGTAACCGATCAAGTAATTCTTGATCTTTTCCCCGAAAATGAAGGCCTTCGTCGTTGGATTACCATGGCGCAAGAACGCATTGCTTTTCAGGGTTTACCCGCCCGAATTTGTTGGCTGGGTCAAGGCGAACGAGAAAAAGCCGGATTGGCTTTCAATAAATTAGTGGCTGAAGGTAAAGTGAAAGCCCCTATTGTGATTGGCCGAGATCACCTAGACACCGGTTCGGTAGCATCGCCAAACAGAGAAACCGAAGCCATGAAAGACGGCTCGGATGCTGTAGCTGACTGGCCTATTTTAAATGCTTTAATTAATACGGCTGGTGGTGCCAGCTGGGTATCTTTACATCACGGCGGCGGTGTAGGTATTGGTTACTCTATTCATGCTGGGATGGTTATTGTGGCCGATGGAACCGCTGATGCCGAACGCAGAATTCAACGAGTGCTTCACAACGATCCGGCTATGGGTGTTATACGCCATGCCGATGCTGGCTATGATATAGCAAAAGATACCGCCCGAAAACATAAATTAGATTTAAAACAACGTTTAAGCAAATGAGCCCCGGCGAAGTAAATAAAAAATTTGCTGCCTTGCAGCAAGGTATTGCTCAAGAATTTGATAGCGAAACTCCCGATTTAAAGGTTTTTCTCTTTTTAATTGGTGTGCAGGAATTGGGGCAGGGTCCCCAAAAATTTAGCAAACGCCAAAAAGAAGAGTTGATGCACATTGCCAATTGTAGGCTTTTTAGCGAATTGGGCTTTTATGAATTAGAGGGCCTCGATCAGGATGGTTGGCCACATTGGAAATTGGTAAAACCCGTACCAGCCTACACGCTTTTAGAGCAAGAGTTGGTGCTTAAATCACTTATTGTTACCTATTTCGAAAATCAATAAACAACGTATATTTATAAAAACAGCATGTTATGAAAAAAACACTTATCGCCTGCCTGGTATTTCTTTCTTTGAATGCCTTTGCAGCAAAACCCAAACATCAATTTATACGCATTAGTACCGACAAGGGCTCTTGCGTGGTTCTTTTATACAACCAAACACCGCTACATCGTGATAATTTTGTGAAAATAACCCAAGAGGGTAAACTAAGCGAAACGCTTTTTCATCGGGTAATTAAGAGTTTTATGATTCAGGGTGGAGATCCGGATTCTAAAACAGCTAAACCAGGCCAAGCCCTTGGCGATGGCGATTGGGGCTATACCGTTCCTGCAGAATTTCGCGATAGCCTTTTTCATAAAAAAGGAGTAATTGCAGCCGCCAGAGATGATAATCCAACCAAAGCATCGAGTGCTTGCCAGTTTTATTTGGCACAAGGTAAGGTGTTTACCGATGAGCAATTGGACTTACTAGAACAAAATCGATTGAAACGAAAAATCCCTACTTGGCAACGAGAGGTGTATAAAACACTGGGAGGTATTCCGCATCTCGACCAAAACTATACCGTATTTGGAGAGGTGGTTCAAGGGATTGAAATGATAGATACCATTGCGGCGGTAAAAACCGGTGCAGCCGATAGACCGGTAGACGATGTGCGCATGACCGTAACGGTTTTAAAGAAAAAAGAAGCCAAAAAATTAGAAAAATCACTCGGCTTGGCTAGCAAACCATGAAAATAATCACCTATAACGTAAACGGTATTCGGGCCGCATTAAGTAAAAACTGGCTAGACTGGCTTAAGGCCACCCAAGCCGATGTGGTGTGTTTGCAAGAAATTAAAGCCAGCCCCGACCAATTGGTTGATTTGCATTTGCTTGAAGAGTTGGGTTATCAGCATTATTGGTATCCAGCCGAGAAAAAAGGCTATAGCGGAACAGCCATTTTTACCAAAATAACACCCAAACATGTAGAGTATGGCTGCGGATTGCCCGATTATGACCGGGAGGGTAGAGTAATTCGTGCCGATTTTGAACACTGCTCGGTATTAAGCACTTATTTTCCTTCGGGTTCTAGCGGCGATGAGCGTCAAGCATTTAAATATCAATTTTTGAATGATTTTCAACTTTACATCAACGCATTAAAAAGCACCCTACCCAACTTGGTAATCTGCGGCGACTATAATATTTGCCACAAACCAATCGATATTCACAACCCAAAATCGAACGCAAACTCTTCTGGATTTTTGCCCGAAGAGCGGGAGTGGATGGAAAACTTTATTCAAAGTGGTTTTGTAGATTCTTTCAGACACTTTAACGAAGAACCACATCATTATACCTGGTGGAGTTACCGTGCAGGTGCCCGATCTAAGAATTTGGGTTGGCGCATCGATTACACCTTGGTGAGCGAATCGTTGAAAGCAAATTTAAAACGTGCCGCCATTTTGCCCGATGCGAAACATTCGGACCACTGCCCGGTATTGGTAGAGTTAGCCTTTTAAAATGGAAACAAGTCTTTTCATCAACATCAACACCCTGGTTGGTATACACGATGCCAACATTCGGCAGCTTCGTGGTGCCGATATGGCGCAACTCCCCAATCTAAAAAATGCCTGGTTGTTGGTAGAAGATGGCCGTATTGCCGCCCTTGGTTCTATGGATGCTTTGCCTCCAAACGCTTCGCAACTCAACCAAATTTCTTTAAATGGCGCATGGGTTTTTCCCTCTTGGTGCGATTCACATACTCACCTGGTTTTTGCGGCCAGCCGAGAAGATGAATTTGTGTTAAAAATTAAGGGTAAAAGTTATGAAGAGATTGCTCTAGCTGGAGGCGGTATTTTAAACTCGGCACAAAAAATACAAGCCTGCACAGAAGATGAGCTGTTTGCTTTAGCTAAACAGCGCTTGCAGAAATTAATCTTCCTTGGAACCGGAGCCATTGAACTAAAAAGCGGTTATGGTTTAAGTGTAGAAGGCGAATTAAAAATGCTTCGGGTAATAAAACGCCTAAAGGAATGGTCCCAAATTCCTATTAAGGCAACTTTTTTGGGTGCCCATGCCTACCCTCAAGAATTCAAAGAAAATCACCAAGGATATATAGACCTATTGGTGCAAAGCCTCTTACCCCAAATTAGTGCAGAGGGTTTGGCCGATTATATGGATGTATTTTGTGAACAAGGATTCTTTTCTTTAGAGGAAACCGAACAGCTTTTAACAGCAGCAGCAGCGTATGGTTTAAAACCTAAAATACACGCCAACCAATTATCTGCTAGCGGAGCAGTAGAGCTGGCGGTGCGCCATCAAGCCCTCTCGGTAGATCACCTAGAGGAAATGAATGACGCCGCCGAAGATGCGCTTGCTTCGGGTAACACCATTGCTACCATCTTGCCGAATTGCTCCTTATTTTTAGGCATCCCCTTTGCCAATGCCCGTCGCCTGCTTGCTAAGAATGTATGCCTAGCACTTGCCTCCGATTACAATCCCGGTTCTTCCCCATCGGGAAATATGAATTTGGTGGTTTCGCTGGCTTGTATGCGCCAGAAAATGCTACCCGAAGAAGCCATTAATGCCGCTACCTTAAATGGTGCCGCAGCTATGGAGCTTTCAGATAAGTACGGTAGTTTGAGTGTAGGCAAGGTGGCCAATTTCTTTTATACGAAAGAAATGCCCTCACTGGCTTATCTCCCATATTCATTTGGAGAAAACCTTATTGAAGGTGTATTTATAAACGGAAAACGCTACGAAAATGAGTAGACTACATATCTACAGTTCGGCCGATTTACTGGCGCTTACTTCTTGCAGAGAAGGGGAGGCAAAACTAGGTCAAGAGTTTGCTACCGTTTCTTCTTTGGAGCAGTTGACAAGCAGTGCCGCAAGCTTTGTAGTGGTGGGTTTAGTCGAAGATATTGGCGTTTTAGCCAACGAGGGTAAGCCCGGTGCTGCCAACACCTGGAAGGAAGTTCTTCCGGTTTTGTGCAACATTCAAGCCACCGAAAAACTAGCCGGTGCCGATGTATTGCTTCTGGGTTGTTTAAGCTTTGAGGAGGAAATAAAGCAAGCTCAAGGAGCCGATACAGCACAATTACGGATCCTTGTAAATAGCATTGATGAAGCGGTGGCACAACTTGCCCAAGCAATTTTTGCCGCCGGAAAGGTGCCCATTTTTATTGGTGGCGGCCATAACAACGCTTACCCTATTTTAAAGGCATTTTCGCAGACCCATAAACAAGGTGTAAATACGATAAATATAGATGCCCATGCCGACTTTAGGGCGCTTGAAGGCCGTCATAGTGGCAATGGATTTTCGTATGCTTTTAAAGAAAGTTTTTTGAATAAATACGCCGTATTGGGATTGCATGAAAATTATAATTCTCAGTATTTAAGAACCGAATTATCCAGCAATCCAGATCGTATACAAGCGACATATTTCGAAGATTTTTTAATAGGAAAAACCACACCCGAGCAGGCATTGAAACATGCTTTAACTTTTACTAGTGGGCTTTGTGGTTTAGAAGTAGACTTGGATAGCATTGCCGGGATTTCAGCTAGTGCAGCTAGCCCCACCGGTTTTACCGCCGAGCAAATACGTTCCTTTCTCTATCAAACCAAAGGAACAAAATTGGGTTACCTGCATATTTGCGAATGCATAGCAAATTCAGAAAACCTTGTAGCCAAACTTATTGGCTATTTGGTGAGTGATTTTATAAAAGCGCAAAGCAATTAAAATTTCCAGATTTTTTCCGGACTAATACAGCTGTTCAGCTTAATGTCGAAGTACTCAGCATCTTCTATACTATCTAGTGGTTCAAAATACGATAACCCTACTTTTTGAACGTTTGCATTGCATTTGGCTAAAAAGCGGTCATAAAAACCCTTTCCGTAACCCACTCGGTTACCCATAAGATCGTAGGCTAACAGGGGAATAAGCACCATATTTAGTTCATTTTCTTCTACTTCTAATCCGCCGGTTGGTTCGGTGATGCCCCATTGGTTGGTATGTAGTACAGTATTTTCATCCCAAACAAAATGACGTAGCGTGTGCTGTTTGGTATCGCTTTTAGAGAGCACCAAACGAATGGTAGACTGGTTTTCTTTTAACCAATTTACTAATAGTTGGGTGTTCACCTCATTTTTAACTGCTATGGGTAAGAAAAGATGAAGATGGCTTATGTTTGAAAAATCGATTGTTTTAAAATGTGCAAGAATAGCCAAATTAGCCTCTTCGATTTGCTTTTCAGAAAGCGCTTTGCGTAAATGTATAAAATGAGTTCTAGCTTCGGCTTTTTTCACAGTATAAAGGTACTAAAAATAAAAAACGGCCCCGGATTACTCCTAGACCGTCTATAATCAACCTAAACTTTAAACTTAATTAAAGATCTTATTTAACCCGCTCAATGTATTCGCCGGTTTTGGTATCTATTCTAACCCTTTCACCTTGGTTAATAAATAAAGGCACTCTAATTTCTACACCTGTTTCTACGGTTGCACTTTTAAGCGCATTGGTAGATGTATCGCCTTTTACGGCCGGTTCGCTGTAGGTAATTTCTAATTCAACACTTGCTGGTGCTTGCGCCATAATAGGTTCTTCGCTTTCGAAAGCTACAATTACGTTCATTCCCTCTTTCATAAATCGAGCGGCATCGCCAAACAAAAATTTAGGGATGTTAAATTGCTCAAAAGAAGTGTTGTCCATTACCACAAAATAATCACCGTCTTCGTATAGGT
>JBIIBV010000023.1:0-24531 GCA_044239195.1 Sphingobacteriaceae bacterium
CAGTTCTGGTTCTTAATTCTTCGTTTATGAGCACTTTTAATTCGTCATCTAGCTTTTCCATTTGCTCTTTACTCAACGAATCGTAGTAGCCTCTAATGCGTTTTTGAGGATCTAACAAGACCAACATAGAAGAGTGAATGATGGTAGTAGGTTGCGCAGGATCTGGTAAAACATCTACCAAAAAACTTTGTTTGGCCAGTTCGGCAACTTCTGGCTGCTGGCCCGTAAGAAGGGACCAGTTTGTAGACCGAAAACCAGTAGTTTGTTGGTAGCTAAGCAATGCCGTAGGCGAATCGTGCCCACCATCTACCGAAATACTTACAAACTGCAATAAGGAATTTCGTTGATACTTTTTAGCCAGGTAATGTACCTGCTTGTTCATGGTTGTACAAAACACGGTACAGCGGGTATAAAAAAAGTTTACCACGCTAATACGGTGGGTTTTAGCAGGAAAAGTAAAGGCCACACTATCTTGGTTGAGAAGTGTAAAATCGCGAACGGTGTGATACAAGGTATCGGGAATTTGAACCCCACGTTTGGTATGAAAGGTATTAGCTACTTGTTTGGGGCCAAAAAATGATAAAGATTTATATCGATTTTTGCCCTTCACAGTCAGCATCCAATATAAAAATCCCGGAAAAGCCAGAATGGTTACCAGGATTAATACTTTTTTTACTGTGAATTTTGGGAATTGCATCAATAGGATTGAAGGTATATATAATTACCTTCTATAAGCATGAGAACAATGAAATAAATAATAAAAAGCAAAGAAAGCACTATACTGGCTTTAAATGCGAATTTTTCGAATTTAAGGTGCATGAAATATGCAACAATATAAAATGCTTTTACAAGTGTTAAAATGATATAGGCAAAATTGCCAACACCATGTGATACAATGCCTTTTGGAATAAGGTACAGCGCAATGAAAAATTCTAAAGCCGTAATACCTAACAAGTAAAAGAATACTTGCCAAATTTTTCTTTTGGTCATACTTTCATGCTCAGGAGCATGAATATTTGAATGTTCTACAGACATATGCTAAAAATTTAAACTAAGTAAAAGAAAGTAAATACGAAAACCCAAACAAGGTCCACAAAGTGCCAGTAAAGGCCTACTTTTTCAACCATAAGATAAGAGCCCCGTTTTTCGAAGGTATTGCTTAAAACCATACCCAAAATTATACAATTGATAACAACACCTGTAAATACGTGGAAACCGTGAAAACCGGTAATGGTGAAAAACAGGTTGGCAAACTGAAGTGCTCCAATCGTGTCTATACCGGTGTATGTTGCCGGGAAACTACCCCACCAATACCCCTCATGGTGCAAATGGCTCCACTCTAAGGCTTGGCAGCCCAAGAACATAAACCCACCAATAATGGTCCAAATCATCCAAGTTACTACTTCTTTTTTGGCTTTACGATGACCGGCTTCTACGGCCAAAACCATAGTTACCGAGCTCATAATTAAAATAAAAGTCATGATACCCACAAACACCAAGGGATAGCCCTCATTGGCAATGCCGGGAATAGATTGAAAAACATGATCGGGATCTGGCCACGTAAGTTTACTAAAACGCTGGGCGCCATAATAAATTAAAAATGCAGAAAATGTGAATGCATCCGATAATAAGAAAAACCACATCATTATTTTGCCATATTCTACATCAAATGGCGATTTGCCTCCGTTCCAGGGGCCTGTTTTTACGTGGTCAAGTGGTGATACCTTAGTACTCATGTAGGAATTTTATTTGAAAAGAATTATTGGTTCAAAAGTAAGAAAACATATAGATAAATCCATAGTATATCTATAAAATGCCAAAAAATGGAGGCCGTTTCTAGGCGGAATAAGTTGTTTGCTTGTGGTATGTTTTTAACCGCACCAAGCCAAGCTACCAATACCATCATTAATCCGGCAAATACGTGTACCAAATGGGCTCCGGTAAATACATAAATAAACGATTGTGAGGCATTGGGGTTTACAAAATAAATGCCTTGGCCAATGAGTGTTTGCCAAGAGCTAAGTTGCAACACAAAAAACCCAATACCGAAACCCATGGTTAACAGTAAATACATTTTTTGTTGCTTCAATTGCAAGCGTTTGGCCGATAAATAAGCCATGTGCATGGTGATACTACTTAGCACAATGAGCAGAGTACTTAATTTAAACGCCTGCGGCAAAATAATTTTCAATCCTCTATCTACACTTCCACCGGTGTATACAATAAAACCGCTGGTTAAACCAGCAAAAAGCATAAATGAGGCAATTACGAAAAGCAAAACCAAAAACTTTTTGGCCTTAAAATTAATTCTTTCTTGTTCGGTCATTGGAGTTATATGAGGGTTAAGAAATAAAATCGAGCAATAAGCCTACCTGTACAAGGGGCAAATATACAAAAGAGACATACATCATTCGTCGTGCCGATGCAATATCTAGTTGCCTATATAATTGTATGGCCGTGTATAAAAAATACAAGCCGGCAACAAGTGAAATGAACGCAATACTGTTCCCGCCAATGTGGTACAGTGTAGGCATTAAACTCACCGGAATTAGCACAATAGTGGTGAGTAGAATAATTAGAGCACTTGTTTTATCGGGTTTGGTGGTGGGCAACAAACGGAAACCCGCTTTTTTATAATCTTCATCTAAAACCCAAGCAATAGACCAAAAGTGTGGAAATTGCCAAACAAACTGGACCAAAAATAAGATGATTGGTGTCCAAGAAATGGCCGGATTTTCAAATGCCGCGAAATAGCCAATAAGTGGAGGTAATGCCCCGGGTATGGCCCCAAGAAAAACCGCAATAGGCGATTTTCGTTTCATGGGGGTATAAATAAAGGCGTAAAAAAAGATAGAGAATACAGAGAGTACGCCGGTTAAAAAATTCAATCGCACCAAAATTAGGGTGCCTATAATGCTCATAAAAATACTGAGTACTAAAGCTTGCCCCGTGGTCATCCGTCCTGCAGGGATAGGCCGGTCGGCAGTACGTTTCATTAATTTATCTAAATCTTTCTCAATAATCTCGTTGAACCCATTGGCTGCAGCTGTTACCAAAAAACCGCCAATGGTTAATAAAAACCAGTTGGTCCAATTCACAAATCCCTGTTCTTTACTCCCAATTAAAAAAGAGATAGAGGCAGAAAATACCACCAAAAAACTTAAGCGAAGTTTCACCAACTTGGCAAAATCGGATAAGAAATTACGCATGGCTTGCCTCCTCTTCTTTCCGAGTACTTTTTCCTAAAGCCAACACAACATAGAATTGTGCACCAAACAATAAGCTGGCAAATACAAGATGTAAGGCTTGGGCTACTGGCGGCAATGCGAAATAGGCTAAGGAAATACCTAAAACTGCTTGTGCTCCAAGAAAAGCGAAGGAGTAGTTTATGGCACGTATTGCTTGAGATTTTTCGGCATACTGTTTTACCAAGCGACGCTCTAAAGCAAAAGTTAGTGAAATAACTAAGATGGTTAAACTTCGGTGAATTTTAAAAAAATCTGCTTTATCTACCCACAATTCTCGGCCAGTATTATTCATAAATGAGGCAATGCCATCTATTTGCTCACGCACTTCGGTGCCCAATATAATTTGCCCAATAGTTATTGAAAACAAAAAGAAAGCCATAACCTTTACTGTACGATGTACGGGAAGAGAAACCTTCTGAAAATTTTTGGCATCGTAATAGGTATACATACTGATGGCGATTATTGCCAAAGCCACTAACATGTGAACGGTAACCACCCAAGCCAATAAATTAGTAGACACCACAATAGAACCCAACCAGGCTTGGAAACCTATTAAAAACACATTGAAAACGCTCAAAAAGAAAATACGTTTCCTAGTTTTTAAATAAGGGAAAGAGAAAAAAACCGCCCCCAACAAAAACAAACCACAAATAGCCCCAATTAACCGATTGATATATTCGGTCCAGGTTTTGGTGACGTTAAACTCCTCGGGGAGTAAAATGCTTTTATCTTCTCTAATGCGCAGGGCCAAATCGCCATAGCCCAATACATCGAGTGTTTTAGCAAAACGCTCATTTTTAGCTACTCTACCGGCTACATAATTTTCTTGATAATTGGCAGGCAATTGCGAAACCGAGGTTGGCGGAACGTACTGATCAAAACACTTCGGCCAATCTGGGCAGCCCATTCCTGAGCCCGAACTACGTACCACACCACCGGCCAATATCACCAAAAATAAGCTGATAATGCCTAACAGGTTTACTCGTATAAATCGTTTTTCGGCTGCTGAATGCATGGTGCTATAAAAAATTTAGGGTATCGGTAAGTTCAAAAAAACTTAGGCCAGATACCCTAAACATAGGTGGTAATCTATCTTAAGCCTTTTTAGAAGGCGTTGTTTTTTTCTTTGCCGCAGGCTTTTTAGCAGTTTTTGCTGCTGCTTTAGCTACTGGCTTGGCCGCAACTACCGATTTTTTTGTTCCTTTAGCTGCATACTCTGCCTGCAACAGCTCTGCTTCTGCATTACCCTCAAAATCATGCGCCACGTTAGAGCTCATTGTTTCTGAGAACGGTGTAGTTTGCGGAATAAAATCTTCGTTATGACCCGGTTTGCTATAATCGTATGGCCAACGGTATACCGTTGGAATTTCTCCTGGCCAGTTACCGTGTAAATGTTCTACCGGAGTCGTCCATTCCAAGGTATTAGAATTCCATGGATTTTGGGTGGTTTTCTTACCATAGAAAATAGAATAGAAGAAATTGTACAAGAATGCCAATTGCGCCAATGATGCTATGATAGCAGCCCAGGTAATGAATACGTTTACCGTTAACCACTCTTTCATAAACTCAAATTCGGTAAAGGCATAATATCTACGAGGCACGCCATCTAATCCCATAAAGTGCATAGGGAAGAATACTAAATACGCACAAATAAACGTTACCCAAAAGTGTAAATAACCTAATCTTTCGTCCATTTCACGACGGAACATTTTAGGAAACCAATGGTAAACACCACAAAGCATTCCGAAAATAGCCGCAGAACCCATAACCAGATGGAAGTGAGCTACTACAAAATACGTATCGTGTAGGTTGATATCTAAGGCTGCATTTCCTAAGAAAATTCCGGTTAATCCACCAGAAATAAAGAAAGAAACCAAACCAATAGCAAATAGCATGGCTGGGGTAAAACGAATGTTTCCTCTCCAAAGCGTAGCCAAATAGTTGAATGTTTTTACTGCCGATGGTACCGCAATAATTAACGTGGTTATCATAAACACACCACCCAAAAACGGATTCATACCGGTAAGAAACATGTGGTGACCCCACACAATAAACGACAATACGGTAATACCAATTAATGAGTACACCATGGCATGGTAACCGAAAATTGGTTTACGAGAATTGGTTGCAATTACTTCAGAAGTAATACCCAAAGCAGGCATCAATACAATATACACCTCTGGGTGACCCAAAAACCAAAATAAGTGTTGCCATAAAATTGGACTACCCCCTTGGTTAGGTAATACCTGCCCTTGCATCACAATATCAGATAAATAGAAACTTGTTCCAAAACTACGATCGAAAATTAACAATACTACCGCTGCAACAAGCACCGGGAAAGATAAAACCCCGGTTATTGCCGTTAAGAAAAATGCCCAAATGGTTAAAGGCATTCTCCATAAATCCATTCCTTTGGTACGCATGTTTAATACCGTGCTGATATAATTTAATGCCCCCATAAGAGAAGAGGCAACGAATAAAGTCATACTAACTAACCACAAGGTCATACCCAAGCCTGAGCCCGAAATTGCTTTTGGCAAGGCCGATAAAGGTGGGTAAACAGTCCAACCGGCACTTGCAGGTCCACTTTCTACAAAGAAAGAACCCATCATGATTACACAGGCCAAAAAGAAAAACCAATACGAAAGCATATTGATAAATGGCGAAGCCATATCTCTTGCTCCTAATTGTAGAGGAATCAATAGGTTACTAAACGTTCCGCTCAAACCTGCAGTTAATACAAAGAATACCATCATGGTACCGTGAATGGTAACCAATGCCAGGTAAAAATCTGGTTTTATACGACCACCTTCAGCCCATTTACCTAAAAAGGTTTCTAAAATTGGAAATGATTTATCTGGCCACCCCAATTGTAAACGGAACAATACGGATAAAAACATGGCAATAACCCCCATAATAATCCCTGTAATTAGGAATTGTTTGGCGATCATTTTATGATCTTGACTAAACACATATTTAGTCAAAAAGGTTTCATGGTGATGACCGTGATCGTCGTGGTGTACTGCTGTATCGTGTGCTGTGCTTGCCATAAACGTTTTTAGTTGTTAGAAGTTAATGCTACTTGAGCGGATGTGCTAGCAGAAGCCATTTGGAGTTCTTTTTTCACATCGTCATTATAATACAATGGTTGTTTAGTTAACCACTCTTGATATTCTTTTTCAGATACTACACGTACTTTAACTTGCATGTTGTAGTGTCCTGCTCCACAAATTTTCGCACATAATAAAATGTAGTCGAATTTTGGATCGTTTAATTTTCCACGCATTTCTGCGGTAGTGTATTTAGGCGTAAACTGGAAATACGTTGGCATGCCCGGTACTGCATTCATTTGTACCCTAAACGTAGGAATGTAGAAACTGTGCAAAACATCTTTAGAACCAATAGTGAAACGTACCGAACGATTTACGGGCAAAACAATATCGCCTGCTAAACGATCGTCCCAGCTTTTTTTATCGGTAAAATCAATACCTAAACCATTGGTTGGGCTAATTAATTTATAATTACGGGTGCCAATTTGGTTATCGGCACCAGAATAACGAAGAGACCATTTGAATTGCTCTCCGGTAACCTCTACCTGAAGCGCATTTTTTTGATCCGAATCGGAAATATTGGTAATACCTTTCCAAGTAAAGAAACCTAATAACACCAACACGGTTAACACAATAGCCGGAGCAATTGTCCATAAACGCTCAATGGCATTGTTATGCGGATAGAAATATGCTTTTCTTTTTTCGGAACCTGCATAACGAACAGAAAAACCGAATAATAAGATGTGTGTAATGACAAAAACTATCGTGGTAATTATCACCGTAATGTTAAACATGAAATCAATACGTTCACCGTGCTCGGTACCAGAAATGGAATTTACCATAGCACCTTGGGTGGTATACGACCAATAAGCACCATATAAACCTACCACCAATACAATGCCTAATAAAACGGCTTGGATACGATGCCAATTGATTCCCTTTTCTTTACCCTGGATGCTGCGTGTTAGCTCGTATGCCTTTAATGACCTGCCAATGATGGCAATAAATGCGCAAAACAAGAAAAATAACAAGAAATAGTAACTGAATGATTTGTAGATGGGCGTATAATCAGGAGCTATTTTACCAATTTCAACAGGGTTTCCTTGGCCATCGCCTAGGTTCCACGACAATTGAGTGGTATCAACATCTGTACTAATTAAGGTTGGGCTTGCAGGACCAGCTGCCGCCGCAGTACTGGCAGTATCCATAGCAGTAGACATAGATACAGCTGTAGTATCAGTTGTTTGTGCCTGAACACCAAGGGCAGTCATTAAACCTACAACTAAAACTAAGCTGTACAATAAAGGGCTTTTGAAAAAATTTCTTACTCTCATTTTCTTATCGAACACTAGGTATATTTCGTTTGCTATTAAATGTGATGATTTACGCTCTCCTCTAAAAACGGATGGTTTGCAGGTGCCAATGGTTTTTTGCTCAACATGCTTAACATGAGGTAGCTAAACAAGCCTACAAATCCAACAGCGGTACCAATTTCAATAACACCAAAACCACGGTGTTCGGCAACGGTACCAGGCATAATCATCATATAATAATCTAACCAGTGGCCACAAAGCAATAATATAGCAACAAAGATTAGTGTATTTTCTTTTCGTTTGGCACCTCTACTCATTAAAATTAATAAGGGAGATAAAAAGTTGATGACAATATTTAACCAAAACCATGGCATGTACTCAGGCTCCCAACGTTTGTAGAAATACACGGTTTCTTCTGGTATGTTGGCATAGTAAATCAATAAAAATTGAGAAAACCATACATAGGTCCAGAAAATGGAGAAGGCAAACATAAATTTACCTAAATCGTGTAAATGGCTTTCATTAATCCAACTCATATAGCCATTACGTTTTAATAAAATTATGGTTAAGGTTACTGCAGCCATTCCACTTACCCACATAGCGGCAAAGTTATACCAACCAAACATGGTAGAAAACCAGTGTGCTTCTAAAGACATGATTGTATCAAAAGCCCAAATTGGGGTGGTAAAACCAAAAATTACCAAGAAAATTGCTGAATAGGTAATACTTTTACGGTAGTTTTTTAATCCTCCTTCTAAATCTTCGCGGTTAGATAATTTAGTTAAAACCATTGCAAAAATGCTATATACTCCTAAAAAAACAACTAAACGGGTTAAAAAGAAAGGAACATTTAAAAAAGCAGATTTACCAGCAATTAGTGCATCGTAATTAGGGCTATTCGGATCTGATAATCCTTCTTCGTTCCAATGGTGGTATAAATTGTGAGTTTGTAATCCAAATGCACATACCGCAATTAATATAATAGAGGCAATAGGTAATACCTTAGCAAATGCTTGCGGAACTCTAATTAAGCCAGCTGACCAGCCCGATTGAGATACAAATTGCAAGGCAAGGAAGAATGTACCTGCAGCACAAACGCAAGTAAAATAATAGGCCATTAATAGCAAATTGGCAAAAGTACGCTCAGCATGACCAGAGTAAAAGCCATACCCAATGGCAGCAAGGCCTAATACTACTGCCAATAGGCTCCAGGTTTTTGCTTTCCCTGAAAATTGAAAGTATTGAGCGAAATTATGTGTTTTAGCGTGAGTTCCCATGTGGATGTTGAGCAATTAACTACTGTAATTTTTGTAATTCGTGAACGTACATAACAATTTTCCAACGCTCAGTTGGCGTTAGTTGGTAGCGGTGTGCTCCCATTAAGTTTACCCCATACGTAATGGTATGGTATATTTTTCCATCCGTTAAATCTTTCATGGCACCACCACGAGAAGAAGTACCACCAGCATATGAAGGAGGAGCAGGAAATTTCTGCAGCTTAACAATTGCACCATCTCCCTTACCTTGTAAACCATGGCATTGTGAGCACATGTTTAGATATAGAGATTTCCCTTGTTCTAAGGTTGGCACCGTAACCGGCAATGGGTTAGATAAATTTTTACCTGCCGCCTCATACCCATCTAAGGTATTCGGATATTGATCTTCTGGTTTAGAAAAGCCAATAGGCATAGTATGGCTTGGTGGCGTTTGAGCTGTTTGGCCATTTTTGAAATTTTTATTCGCTTGATCAGGGTTATACGCAATAGGGTCGTACATATTACGAGCATACTCTAAACCCGTACTACGTTTATCTGAGCAAGAAGCCAGAGCTACCATGCATGCGATAGCAACAATACTAAAATAACTCTTATTCATAGCTAACATATTTTCTGTCGTTGTGCAATACTTCTACGGCACCTGCACCTTTTAATAAACTATCTACTTTTTTAGCGTCTTTTACTTCTTGTGCATCAATAGCAATAATAAAACGATCGTTGGTAGCACGTAAATTCATTACTCGTGGCGCACGGCCAGGGAATAAATGGTTTTTATAGAAGAACGTAAACACCATACCATAGGCACCAAACAATACCGTTAACTCAAACATTACCGGAATAAAATCTGGAGCAGCAAAGGCTGGTTTACCACCAATATTCATAGGCCAATCGTATACCAACATGTAATACAACATGGTAAAGGCAGTAAGTGTACCTAGCATACCAAAACCAAAGGCCGCTTTAGGCAAACGAGAGCGCTTAATACCTAATTTATCTTCAATTCCGTGAATAGGCATGGGGGTAAACACATCGTAAATGGGCACGTTGTTCTCCTGTAATTTATCAATCCCGTGCATCATGTCATCAGGATCAGCAAAAGAGCCTAAAATATATTTCGTTTTGCTCATAATTAATTTTTTGCGTAATCAGCTTGGTTCACACTATCGTATTTATCTAGTGATTCTACGTAGAATTTAGCGTGTTCTTTGTCTACTTTTCCTGCCTTAATTAAGGCTTTTTTGCTTTGCTCACTCGAAGTTTTCACAAGCAATTTCACCTCTGCCATGGCAATAGCCGGCAAGAAACGTAAGAACAATAAGAATAAGGTGAAGAATAAACCAATAGACCCAATAAACACACATACATCCACCACAGATGGATAAAACATTACCCAGCTTGATGGCAAATAATCGCGGTGTAAAGAGGTTACGATAATTACGAAACGCTCAAACCACATACCAATGTTTACCACAATAGATAAAATCCATGAAGCGGCAATGCTGGTACGAATTTTCTTAAACCAGAACAATTGAGGAGAGATTACGTTACAGGTCATCATACTCCAATACGCCCACCAATAAGGGCCACTTACACGATTTAAGAACGCATATTGTTCGTACTCGGCACCAGAGTACCAAGCAATAAATAATTCGGTTAAATAGGCTACACCCACAATAGATCCGGTAACGATGATGATTTTATTCATCGATTCGATATGGAACATGGTGATGTAATTTTCGAAATTCATCACCTTACGGGCAATTAACAACAGGGTTTGCACCATGGCAAAACCAGAGAAAATAGCACCCGCCACAAAGTATGGAGGGAAAATAGTGGTGTGCCATCCCGGGATAACCGAGGTAGCAAAGTCCATAGATACAATGGTGTGTACCGAAAGTACCAAGGGGGTAGAAACACCTGCTAAGATTAACGATACTGCCTCAAAACGTTGCCAAGTTTTTACTGAACCATTCCATCCGAAAGAAAGAATAGAGTAAACTTTGCGACGTAAACCTGTAGCACGATCGCGAATGGTAGCAATATCTGGCAATAAACCGGTATACCAGAAAATTAAGGATACCGAGAAATACGTAGAAATTGCAAATACGTCCCACACCAATGGAGAGTTGAAGTTTACCCATAAAGAACCAAATTGGTTAGGCAGCGGTAAAGGCCAATAGGCTAACCACGGGCGGCCCATATGCGAAATTACATAGGTAGCGGCACATATTACCGCAAAAATAGTCATCGCCTCGGCAGAGCGGTTAATAGAGTTACGCCAGTTCTGACGGAAAAGTAAAAGTACTGCAGAAATCAAAGTTCCGGCGTGACCAATACCTACCCACCACACGAAACCGGTGATATCCCAAGCCCAACCCACTGTTTTATTCAAACCCCAAGCACCAATACCGGTCCAGAAGGTATAACTAACAGCAACTACCCACATAAGGGCACCCAACGAAGCGATGGTAAATCCAATCCACCAAGCTCTATTCGCTTTATTTTCAACTGGAACCAATACATCATCGGTTACTTTAGCATACGTGATGTTTTCGCCGGTAATTAAGGGTTCTCTAAGTATTGATTCGTGATGCGATGACATAATTTTCTAATTGCTTTTCTACGAAATATTATAATTCTGACGTATTTCTAACTTTTACTTGGTAACCTACACCTGGCTGAACGTTTAGTTCTTCCAATACGTAATAGGTACGTTCACTTTGTAATGCTTTAGAAACGGCAGATTCTGGATCGTTTCCATCACCAAAAATAATGGCATTGGCTGGGCAAGTTTGCTGACAAGCTACTTGGATATCGCCATCTTTCAACGGACGTTTGTCAATTTTTGCTTGCAATTTACCTGCTTGTATACGTTGAATACACATAGAGCATTTTTCCATTACCCCACGTGAACGGGTGGTAACATCCGGATTTAATACCAATTGTGTAAACTCATTGTTTAAGTAATTATCAAAACGAGAATCGTTCCAGTAGTTAAACCAGTTGAAACGACGCACTTTGTACGGACAGTTGTTCGCACAATAACGGGTACCCACACAACGGTTATAGGCCATGTGGTTTAATCCGTCAGATGAGTGAACGGTTGCCAATACCGGACATACAGTTTCACACGGAGCGTGCTCACAATGCTGACACATCATCGGTTGGTGAACCACCGATACATCGTCCAAGTTTTCTAAATGGGCAATTTCGTTTTCTTCGGTAACAGCGGTGCCGTTTTCGTTATAGCTATAATAGCGATCGATTCGGATCCAGTGCATTTCACGACGACGGCGAACCTCATCGCGACCTACTACAGGAACGTTATTTTCGGCACTACATGCTACAATACAAGCACCACAACCGGTACAAGCATTTAAATCGATGGCCATTACCCAGTTATTGCCTGGTTTCTCGTACTTATCCCACAAATCGTAAGATTCGTGTTTTTTGCCGGCACCGTTACCGCTGCCTGCGTATGGATCTTTTAAATATTCTTTTAAAGTGGTTTCGCGAATAATGTTGCGGCCTTCAAAAGAATGGTGTGTTTGTGTTTGCGCCAAGATATAGGTTCCACCTACTTTGCTAATACTAGCAACCGCAGCAGTTTGGAACGTTCCGTTTTCAAACGTTAAGAACGGATAGGCGTTTTTACCTACCTCGGTACCTGCTTGGCCGGCTTTAGTACGGCCATAACCTAAGGCAATAGAAATGGTTCCATTTGCTTGACCTGGCTGAATTAGAACCGGAAGCGTTACGCTATGGGTAGCGGTTTTAACTTCCACTAGGTCAAATTCAGAAAGATCTAATTTCTCGGCATATTTAGGAGCAATGGCTACATAATTATCCCAAGTTACTTTAGATACCGGATCTGGTAATTCTTGCAACCATGGGTTATTGGCAACTTGACCATCGCCTACCGCTACATTTTGGTATAGCTGAATTTCTACTTGGTTGCTACCTGCAGCTAGCTTAGCGCTTTCTGCAACAATGGTGTTTGCAACGGCTGTAACATCTAAATTAAACGATACTGGAGTAGCACTTGCTGAGCCAGTACTTACAAAACCTACTTGCAATACATCATCCCAAGATTTTCCACTGCTAGCCAATACTGTTTTTTCCCAATTGTTTCGAACAAATTGGTAGTATTCAGTAACCGCACTTCCCGACCAGTTTAATAAACTTTCTTCGGCCATACGGGTATTGTAAACCGGATTAATGGTTGGCTGAACCAAGGTATAATAACCAGCTACCGGATTGCTATCGCCCCATGATTCTAAATAATGATTAGCCGGTGCAATTACCGTACATAAGCTGGCAGTTTCTTCTGCACGATCGGCAAAGGAAACTCGTAAGCCCACTTTAGTTAAGGCATCGGTAAATTCTTTGGTATTTACGTAGCTATAAGCCGGGTTGCTATTCAAAAATAATACCGCACCTACTTCGCCACGTTTCATCTCATTAATAAATGCTACAAACTCGGCGTCGTTTCCGGCAAATTGGTTCGAAGCATTATTCAAGTTGATGGTACTACCATAACTACCTAATAACGCATTGATGGCATTTACTATAATTTGGCTAGATACATCGTTTGATCCACAAACTACTAAGGCTTTTCCTTTAGCGTTTGCCAATTCTCTAGCTGCTAATTGAATGGCTTTATCTGCTTTAGGGTTATTGGCTATTTTTTTAGCAACAACTTTACCGCCCAAAGCTTGGTATAAGTTTAATAGTGCAATGCCTTCTTCAGATGGTTTAATAGCAATACGAGCATCGGCGTTGGTACCGGTTAAGCTCATGCCTGTTTCAAACTGAATGTGGCGTGACATTTTTTTGTTTTTCAACGATGCTGCACCACGGTTTGCTGAATACTGACGAGTAAATTCTACCGGCGAAATCCACGTTCCTAAGAAATCGGCACCGAAACTTACAATTACATCTGCTTTATCAAATTGATAATGCGGCACAACCGCTTTGCCAAAACTATTTTGGTTGGCCTGAATAATACCGGTATACGATACGGCATCAACCTGAACTAATTTTGCAGTTGGATTAGCTGCTACAAACTCCGCAATTACTGCTTTGGTTGAAGGGCTATTTACCGTTGAGCTAACCAAACGAATTTTTTTGCCACTGGCTTTCACCTTAGTCAATTCGCCTTTTACAAAACTATCAACCTGAGTCCAACTAGTTTCGCGACCGTTTAATACTGGTGCTTGCAAACGAGAAACATCGTATAAATCCAATACAGATGCTTGGGCTTGGGCATTTAAGCGACCACCACTAAGCAAACAAGCAGGGTTACCCTCTACTTTAATTGGTCTACCTTCGCGGGTTTTCACTAAAATGCTGTGGCCATTATAGCTCGATGCATAATAGTTAGGAATTCCGGGAACAATTTCTTCTGGTTTTACCAAGTAAGGAATTGCTTTGTGAACAGGGGCTGTCTGACATGCGGCTAGCGTAACTGCACCTACCCCAAAGCCCAATGCTTTTAAGAAATCTCTACGAGGCGTAACGGTACTTAAACCAGCTTCGTTTAACACTTCTTCAATTGGCAATGACTCAGCGAATTCGTTTTTACTGTGTTCAACAAATTCGGGGGTTTGCTTTAGTTCTTCTAAACCTTTCCAGTATTTTTTATTGCTTTCCATTTAAGCTATATAACTCTATTGAAATTCTACTATTAATAATGGCATTTGCCACACTCTAAACCACCTAAAACGGCTGCAGTAATTTTACCACCTTTTTTCAATTGCTCGTGAGCCGCAATCAACTTATCGTAATAGGCGTTGCCTTTAGTGTTCACTTCAGTTGCTTTGTGGCAATTGATACACCATTTCATGGTTAGTGGAGCATATTGGTATACTTCATCCATATTTTGAATGGGGCCGTGGCATTTTTGACACTGAATACCAGCAACAGAAACGTGTTGAGAGTGGTTAAAGTAAGCCAAATCGGGTAAATTGTGAATACGGATCCATTCAACCGGTTTTTGATTAGAACCATATACTTTAGTATCTGGGTTGTAATCTAATGCGGTATAAATTTTAGCAATTTCCGGAGAAATTTCGCCGTTATATTTTTCTCTTGCTTGCACGTAGTTATGGCAATTCATACATACGTTTAATGAAGGAATAGAGGCGTTTTTAGATTTAAAAGCTCCACTATGACAGTATTGGCAACTAATTTGGTTTGCCCCGGCGTGTAATTGATGCGAAAACTTAATAGGTTGCACTGGTTGGTAGCCTGTATGCACACCTGTATTCCACATACCCATCCAAGCAGCAGTACTTAAGCCGCCTAACACAAATAGCACCACAAAAAATACAATCTTTTTATTTTTACCTAATTTTTTAAGTTGGGCTAGGCGGTTTTTAGGGATTTTAACTTCTTCTTCTACTTTAATGCCTTGTTTCTTTAAAGACAAGGATTCCAATGTAGAATTTACACGGTTCAAAACCAAAATCACCAAGAAGGCAATAATAATTAACACCACTACACCACCAATCATCAAGCTACTTACTTCTTCGTTTTGAGAAGCACCTGCAGTAGCAGTACCAGCAGCTGGTGTAGCGGGCTTATCTCCCTCTTCTTTAATATAGGCTAAAATGCTTTTAACATCGTTATCACTTAGCTCCGGGAAAGCCGTCATAGCCGATTGATTGTATTCCTTATACAATTTCACTGCATAGGCATCGCCAGAAGCGATTACAGCCTGCGAATTTTTTATCCACGGAATCAGCCAAGCTTCATCTCTTCGTTCCAGGATTCCTTTAAGTGCCGGACCAATTACTTTTTGGTTGAGTGCATGGCACGAGGTACATTTTTGTTTGAATAGTACGGCTCCTTCTGCTGCACTCTGTGCAGAAGCAACATTACTGCTTATTAAGCTTAATGAAACTATAAGGATGAAAGACCGTAAAACATTGCAAAAAATGAATGAGATGCTTCTCATATTGAGTATGTTATGCTTTAAATTATTGAATTCTATTGTATAAAAATAGCAAACGAAAAAAGAGGAAAAACCCTATTTTCGATCTGCAAAAGTATGATTTATTCAAACAAGGCTTACAATAAGATGAGGATAAAAAAACAATTTATAATCATTCTAAATAAGAAGCTCCGTATAATTAAAAATTCATAGATTTTATTGCTTCAAAATCCACGCAAAAATTAATGGCGCAACAATGGTCGCATCGCTTTCTACAATAAATTTTGGCGTGTGAATGTCTAATTTACCCCAAGTAATTTTTTCGTTGGGTACGGCACCAGAGTACGAGCCATACGAAGTTGTAGAATCGGAAATTTGACAGAAATAACTCCAAAAAGGAATGTTCTCCATTTCCATATCTTGATACAACATAGGCACTACGCAAATAGGAAAATCACCGGCAATACCGCCGCCGATTTGAAAGAAGCCTACGCCTTTCCCATCGGAATTTTTCACATACCAATCTGCTAACCAGGCCATGTACTCAATACCACTTTTCATGGTACTGGCTTGTAGCTGGTTTTTAATTACGTATGAAGCAAAAATATTCCCCATTGTAGAGTCTTCCCAACCGGGTACCACAAGTGGAATATTTTTTTGAGCGGCAGCCAACATCCAGCTGTTTTTAGGATCTATTTCGTAATACTGCTCCAAATCGCCACTTAACAGCATTTGGTACATATACTCATGCGGGAAAAAGCGTTCGCCTTTATCTTCGGCATCTTTCCATACTTGGTGAATGTGTTTTTGTAACCTACGGAAAGCTTCTTCTTCCGGAATACAGGTATCGGTTACTCGGTTATAATGGTTTTCCAATAAATCCCATTCGTCTTGCGGACTTAAATCGCGGTAATGCGGCACTCGTTTATAATGAGAGTGGGCCACTAAATTCATAATATCTTCTTCCAAATTGGCTCCAGTACACGAAATAATAGCCACTTTATCTTGGCGGATCATTTCGGCCAGTGAAATACCCAACTCGGCGGTACTCATGGCACCAGCTAGGGTAATCATCATTTTGCCACCCTCGGCTAAATGGGTTTCGTAGCCCTTTGCGGCATCCATAAGAGCTGCAGCATTAAAATGCAGGTAATTTTTTTCAATAAACTGAGAAATAGGTCCTCTGGTAGTACTCATGCGTTCAAATTTTGGCCAAAAATAACAATATTAAGTGGGTATAGAAAAGGATTATTGGCTTAAAATCGGATTTTAAAATCTTCTTTGGCTTGGCCTTCTCTAAAGTAAACCAAACCCACATAAAAAAGGTCGATGGTCACCGTAACGGCCGAATGAGCTTGTATTCTTTTCCATTGATTTTTTTGCTCGGTGCGCTGGTAAATTCCCAGAACAATGAGTAGCGAATCGGGCTTGGCTTGTGCTAACATATCGGCGTATGCAGTTGGGGTATCTACAACATACACATTGGTAAAATCACCTGAAGGAGCATGTGCTTGCAATACCCTACATAGCATGGCTTGCACTTTAGGGTCTTGCTTTTGCAGACTTTCGGGCAAGGAAATCTCTTGGATAGATTGCGTGCCGTAAATTACCTCATCTACCAATTGGTACACAAAGGGCGAATGTACGCCATGCCGAGAATTGGCACTGAGCCAATGCCACATGTAATGGAGCCTTTTTCTGAAAAAATTCACATGCAAAAATACGCAATGCTTTGGCTTCGCTAAAAAAATGTGTATTTTCATAGGGATGAATGCCAAAGAAATTGAATCACTTATTAAACTCCTCGACGACCCGGATACCGAAATTTCTAGTCACGTTACCGAAAAAATTAAGGAGTACGGACCAGAAGTTATTGTGTATTTAGAGCAGGCTTGGGAGGAATCGTTAGATGCACAGCTACAAGAGCGCATCGAGAACTTAGTTCATCAACTACAATTTGAGCAAGTAAAAACCGATTTGCAGTTGTGGGCACTTAGCGGCAGTTTCGATCTATTGCAAGGCATTCTCATCATTAACCGCTACCAATACCCCGATTTAGATGAGCAAAAAATCATCATTCAATTAGAAGATATTAAACGGGAAGTGTGGATGCAACTCATTTACGACATGAGTGCGCTAGAAAAAGTAAAACTACTCAACCACGTATTTTACACCGTTTTTGGCTTTAGCGGCAATACCAAAAACCACCACGATCCTCAAAACTCCTATTTAAGCCACGTATTAGAGAGTAAAAAAGGTAATCAGATTTCACTTTCTATTATTTACGCCACCATTGCGCAAAAGCTAGACATTCCGGTGTATGGCATTAACCTGCCCCAGCATTTTATTTTAGGCTATGTAGATAAGGCCCAAGAATACGATGTAGATGGAGGCGTTTTGTTTTACATTAACCCCTTTAACAAGGGTTTTGTGTTTTACAAACGAGATGTAAATGCTTTTTTACAGCAGCTAAAGCTATCGCCAAGCGCACAATTTTACGAACCCTGCAGCAATACCGATATGGCTATTCGGGTGCTGCGTAACCTGATAAGTGCGTACGAGAAATTAGGGCAAACTGAAAAAGTTGCAGAAATAGAAGAATTGTTAGCTGTATTGATCTAAAACTCCATCAAATAAGCCTTCAAAAAGTCGTTTAAATCGCCATCTAATACCGCCTGAGCATTGGAAGTTTCGAAATTGGTACGCAAATCTTTTACCAATTTATACGGATGCAATACGTAATTGCGTATTTGCGATCCCCACTCAATTTTCTTTTTATTGCCCTCAATAGCCGCTGTGGTTTCCATGCGCTTGCGCAATTCAATTTCGTATAATTGCGATTTTAACAAACGCAAGGCATTCTCTTTATTTTGCAATTGCGACCGTGATTCCTGGTTTTTAATAACAATACCCGATGGTTTGTGGTATAAACGCACGGCAGTTTCTACCTTATTTACGTTTTGCCCGCCTGCACCACCCGAGCGGAAGGTTTCAAATTCTATATCGGCCGGGTTTACCTCAATTTCAATTGTATCGTCAATTAAAGGATAAACATACACCGAGGCAAAAGAAGTATGGCGTTTGGCATTGGCATCAAAAGGAGAAACACGCACCAAGCGGTGCACGCCATTTTCGCCTTTTAAATAACCGTAAGCAAAGTTTCCTTCAAACTGCAGCGTTACCGATTTTATACCGGCCACATCGCCTTCTTGCGAATCTTGTTCCGTTACTTTAAAGCCATTTTTTTCGCCCCACATGATGTACATGCGCATAAGCATGGCTGCCCAATCGCAACTTTCGGTACCGCCGGCACCGGCCGTAATCTGCATCACGGCATGCAGCTGATCTTCTTCAGCACTCAACATGTTCCGAAATTCCAACTCTTCAACTTTTGTAGTTGCTAAACGAAACTGTTCGTTCACTTCCGCTTCGGTAGCTTCGCCAGCTTGGAAGAAATCAAACATCACCCCGGCATCTTCTACCGCCGAGGCTACCTGTTCAAAATCATCGGTCCATAATTTTTTAGACTTGATAGCATGCAGTACTTTTTCTGCCGCTTTTGGGGTATCCCAGAAACTGGCACCCAAGGTTATTTCTTGTTCAGCACGTATTTCATCGAGTTTTTTATCGATGTCAAAGATGCCTCCTCAGGGCCGTTACTCTGTCCCTTAAATCTTGTACCTGTTCTTTGGTCATGCAGCAAAAATACAGATTTCGGACGGAAAGCATATGCTTTTAAGATTTTGTATCTTCGTAAAAAATTAAAACAACACATGTTCCCTAGCGTTTCCTTTTCCGATACCAAAGCCTATACGCAATTAAGTCAACATGCCGCAAGCATGAAATCGCTTCATTTACGTGACTTGTTTGCCCAAGACCCTACTCGTTTTGCCGAATTTTCGCTTCGTTTTGAAGATATTCTAGTCGATTTTTCTAAAAACAGAATAACCACCGAAACCCGCACTTTATTGCATGGCTTAGCCGAAGAATGTGGATTAAAAACTGCTATTGAAGCTATGTTTAGTGGCGAAGCCATTAACCAAACGGAAAATAGAGCCGTATTGCACACCGCTTTGCGCAACCCCAACAAAACGGGCATTGCATTAAACGGGAAAGATATTTTACCCGACATCCATCAGGTGTTGAACCAAATGGAGCAATTTTCTGATGCCGTACGTTCGGGCGCATGGAAAGGCTACAGCGGCAAAGCCATTGAACACATTGTAAACATTGGCATTGGCGGTTCCGATTTAGGGCCGGTAATGGTTACCGAAGCTTTAAAAGCCTATCAAGACCCGAAATTATCCCTACACTTTGTATCGAATGTTGATGGCACACACATTGCCGAAACCTTAAAGAAAGTAACTCCGGAAACCACCTTATTTATGGTGGCTTCTAAAACTTTTACCACCCAAGAAACCATGGCCAATGCCTTTACGGCCCGCACCTGGTTTTTAGAAAATGGAGGAGATGCCGCAGGCGTAGCCAAGCATTTTGTGGCCATTTCTACGAATGAAAAAGAGGTAAAAGAATTTGGTATAGATACCCAAAACATGTTTGGTTTTTGGGATTGGGTAGGCGGACGTTATTCGCTATGGAGTGCTATTGGCTTATCCATTTGCTGTGCCATTGGCTTTAGCCGTTTCCGCGAAATGTTGGATGGCGCCCATGCTATGGACGAACATTTCCGTACCGAAAAATTTGAACATAACATTCCGGTAACCTTAGCGCTTTTGGGCATTTGGTATAACAATTTCTTTGGTGCCGATAGCCATGCTATTTTGCCTTACGACCAATATTTACACCGTTTTGCAGCCTATTTTCAGCAAGGAGATATGGAAAGCAATGGCAAGCAAGTAGACCGCAATGGCAAGCCCGTTGATTACCAAACCGGCCCTATTATTTGGGGCGAACCGGGTACCAATGGGCAACATGCGTTTTATCAACTCATTCACCAAGGCACCAAATTAATTCCTTGTGATTTTATTGCTCCGGCACAAAGCCACAACCCTATTGGCCAGCATCATCAACTTTTACTATCGAACTTTTTTGCGCAAACCGAAGCCCTAATGAACGGTAAAACCGAAGCGGAAGTAGTTGCCGAATTAAAAGCTGCAGGAAAAAGTGATGTCGAAATTGAAAAATTAAAAGCCTTTAAGGTTTTTGATGGCAACCGCCCGAGCAATTCTATCTTGGTGAAAAAAATTACACCACGGGTATTGGGAACTTTATTGGCTATGTACGAACACAAAATATTTGTGCAGGGCGTGATTTGGAACGTATTTAGTTTCGACCAATGGGGTGTAGAATTGGGCAAGCAATTGGCCAATCAAATTTTACCCGAACTTGAAACGAAAGGCAGCGTAAGCAACCACGATGGGTCTACCAACGGTTTAATTAATCAGTTTAAGGCTTGGCGCTAGCGTTTAATAAGCGCTATTTGAAAAAGCTTGGGCCATTTTTTACCCGTTACGTAAAGTTTTTTACCTGCAGGATCGTAGGCAATGCCATTCAACACATCGGTATTGGCGTAGCGGTCTTTTGGCTGTAAAATGCCGCTCAAATCTATTTCGCCGGTAACGGCACCCGTTTTCGGGTCTATAATCACAATTTTATCCGTTTGGTACACATTGGCATAAATCTTGCCGTCAATAAATTCCAATTCATTGAGTTGATCTACCGGACCTTGGTTGTTATATACTTCTATAAAGCCTTCTTCTTGGTAGGTATCTTTGTTTAAAAAATAAATCTGGTTGGTACCGTCCGATTTATAAAAGCGTTCGCCATCATTACACAAACCCCAACCCTCACGGCTGTTTTGATACGGAAACTGCCCCTGCAACACGAAGCTGTTTTTATTGTATACCAAACCTACATTTTCTTGCCAGGTGAGTTGCACCAGTTTATCGCCCAAAATACTCAAGCCTTCTGCAAAAACTTCGTTGGCTAGGTCTTGCTTTTTAAGCACTTTGCCGGTTTTAGGATCTACTTTACGCAAACTAGAGCTTCCGTATTCGCCATCGCTTTCGTACAACATACCGTCGTGAAATTCCAAGCCTTGGGTATAGGAAGACGTATCGTGCGCAAAGGTAGCCAACACCTTGTAGCTAAACTGTTCGGGGGCTTGGGCAGGTTTTATTAGCACATTGGTGCTTAGTTCCTCGGCTTCACCACCACTATACACCTTGGCTGTAAACAAACGAGAACCAATTTTGGCAGTAGTCGTTGAAAAAACAACCAATTGGCTGTCTTTAACCGCCGAGAATCGTACATCATCTACAAAATACACCACCGAATCGGCAGATTTGCCATCCGGAAAACGCAACTGGAGTTTTACTTCATCGCCCACCGAAACGCTTGTTCCAGCCTCCGGGCTTAAAAAATAAGCGTTTTGGTTTTTTGAAGAATTGGTGCAGCTAACTAAGGCAAGCAGGCTACACAAAAAGAAATAAGCGGTTTTTTTCATAGCGAATTATTCGGGCCAAAAGGCATCTAGTATATGGTTAACGCTGGGTTCTTGGTCTTGGTTTACCAAAATGGCAAAAATATCAAAACGTACTTCGCCTTGGTGGTTCATTAAGCGAATGTATTCTTCGGCCGCCCGTTGTATATGTTTTTGTTTGGCAGCATCTACAAATTCTTCGGGTTTTCCAAAGGCTTGGCCACTGCGGGTTTTTACTTCCACAAAAATTAGGGTTTGATCTTGGTACAAGATTAAATCAACCTCAGCTCGATCAAAGGTCCAATTTTGTTCTAAAATTTCGTAGTGCTGTTTCAAAAAATAGGTCCGAGCCCATTCTTCTCCTTGCCTACCCAATACACCGCCAGCTGTCATTATTTTATAATTACCGAACCCAATTGCTGTGAAATTAATTTCTCCATATCTTTCACTTGCATGTATTTTTTCATCAAAATAGCCTGATTAACCGGATCGTTTTCTTCTTGTATTTCGGCACGTACGGCTAAAATAAGTTGGTCTATTTTTTTCTTTTTGAGGTGAAAAATGCCTCCCAAAATAGTTCCTTTAAGATTTTCGGATTCGGTACGCACATATATTCTACGCTTGGCATACCAATTTTCACTTAACGAATATGGGGTTGAAATTAAAGATATGGCCAAATCGGCTAAAGCCGGGTCGCGGTGTTTGATAAACTCTTGATCGCTTGGAATAGTACCCATTGCCAATTGTTTTTTATACTCTTCCATAAATAAAGCACAAACGGGATTTTCAAAAGTTACATCGCCCAAATTGGCCAATACGTAAGGACCTATAAAGGTATTGGTATGGCTATCCCAATCTACTTGCTCTTTCCCATAAGCTAGCAAGAGGCGTACAATCTCTTTTTCTTGGTTTTCATCGCCACCCGAAGCGCTAGAAACACTACTTTCAATAAGCGGCTCTTCTGGTTGCGGAACGCTGGGCTGTGGAAAGGGCACTCGTTTTTGCTTGGCTTGCTTAATTTTATTAAGCTCGGTAAGCAATACCCGCTCTTCCATTTGCATTAGAGAGCTACATTCTCGTAAAAACACTGAGGCAATAATGCTATCGGGAATTTTGGCAATGCTTTCTACCACTTCGCGAATAAGTGCGGCCCGTTTTAAGGGGTCGGTGCCGGCATCTTTTAATAAAATAGCCGTTTTATAGAGGATGAAATCTTGTTTTTGCTCTTCGATATAGGTTTTAAAAGCCGAACTGCCTACTTCTTGGGCATAGGAATCGGGGTCGTGCCCTTCTGGGAAGGA
The DNA here is from genome assembly GCA_044239195.1 of Sphingobacteriaceae bacterium. GTDB lineage: Bacteria > Bacteroidota > Bacteroidia > Sphingobacteriales > Sphingobacteriaceae > JAIPAN01. Next base: position 23,566 of record JBIIBV010000023.1, read on the forward strand.
AACTACTTTTACATTCAGCCCTTCTTCCAAAATCATATCTAATCCACGTAATGAAGCTTTAATACCGGCCGCATCGCCATCGTATAAAATGGTGATGTTTTTGGTAAAACGGGCAATTAAGCGAATTTGTTCGGTGGTTAGAGAAGTGCCCGAAGAGGCCACCACATTTTCGATACCGGCTTGTTGTACCGAAAGCACATCGGCATAGCCTTCTACCAAAAAGCAATTGTCTTCATCACGAATGGCTTTTTTAGCTTGAAATAAGCCATACAACACATTCGATTTGTGGTAAATATCGCTCTCTGGCGAATTCACATATTTGGGTACACTTTTATCGTTTTTGAGTGTGCGCCCGCCAAAACCAATTACACGCCCGGTAAAATTATGTATGGGAAACATCACCCTGCCGCGAAAACGATCGTAAGTTTTGCCTTTATCATTGCGAACGCTGAGGCCGGTTTCTTCTAAAAATTCTTCTTTATAACCTTCTTCTATGGCTTTCTGGGTAAGTGCATCCCAAGCTTCAGGCGAATAGCCCAACTCGAATTTTTTTACAATATCGTCGCGAAAGCCACGCTCTTTAAAATAACTGAGGCCAATGGCTTTGCCTTCTTCGCTTTCCCATAATTGTTCTTGGAAAAACTTGGCTGCCCATGCCGATACAATATATAAACTTTCTCTCCGGTTATTTTGTGCCTGTTCTTCGGGGGTATTTTCTACCTCGGCAATTTCAATTTGATATTTCTGGGCTAAATATTTTAAGGCCTCGGGGTAAGAATATTTTTCATGATCCATTACAAAACGAACCGAATCGCCACCTTTGCCACAACCAAAACATTTGTAAATGCCTTTGGTTACAGAAACGTTAAAAGATGGTGTTTTTTCGTTGTGGAACGGACATAAGCCAATCAGGCTAGTGCCCCGTTTTTTAAGATGCACGAAATCGCCAACCACCTCTTCAACACG
>JBIIBV010000069.1:0-6504 GCA_044239195.1 Sphingobacteriaceae bacterium
AAATTGTGGTAAAAGTACCCATGATTAAAGATGGGATAAAGGCCATAAAATATTTTAGCTCGAAAGGGATTAAAACAAATTGCACCTTGGTATTTTCTAGCGGACAAGCCTTGTTAGCAGCCAAAGCGGGTGCCACCTATGTTTCGCCATTTGTTGGCCGATTGGATGATATTTCTACCGATGGCATGCAACTTATAGAAGACATTCGCTTGATTTATGACAATTACGGTTATGAAACACAAATTTTAGCTGCCTCAGTACGCCACCCTATGCACATTATACAATGTGCGCAACTAGGTGCCGATGTAATGACTGGACCTTTGTCTGCTATTTTAGCCTTAATGAAACACCCACTAACCGATAGCGGATTGGCGCAATTTTTAGCCGATCATGCAAAGGCAGCATGGAAATAAGCGATTATACTCATTTGAGAAGCCCCGACACCCATCTGGGCTTTTTTTGTGGAAAACCTTTTGTGCAAAGCAATGGATAGAACTTCTATATTAGACTAACCATTCAATAAAATTATGTCAGCAAAAGAATTTAAACCCTACGTAGCAGCCAACACCAAAATGGCCGAGTTTACGGTAAAATCGATTTTATTAGGCGCACTATTTGGCGTTATTTTCGGAGCCGCAACGGTTTATTTAGCCTTAAAAGCCGGATTAACTGTTTCTGCCTCCATACCGGTAGCAGTATTGGCCATATCTATCGGCCGTAAATTTTTTAAAACCACCATTTTAGAAAATAACATCATTCAAACTACGGGCTCAGCCGGCGAATCTATTGCTGCCGGCGTGGTATTTACCCTCCCTGGATTCTTATTTCTATCGGCAGGTAGCCAAGGCGAAAGCTTTTTCTCCTATTGGCCTATTTTCTTTTTAGCGGCATTAGGAGGCATTTTAGGTACCTTAATGATGGTTCCATTGCGTAAATCATTAATTGTTGATGAACATGAAAACTTGCCATATCCAGAAGGAACTGCTTGTGCTTCCGTGTTAATTGCAGGCGAAAAAGGTGGCGATTTCGCCAAGACGGCTTATCTAGGCCTTGCATTCGCTTTTGGATACGCCATTTTACAAAAAGTTTTCCATGTGATTGCCGAAACACCAGCTTGGGTAACCAAACAAAGCAATAAATTTTTCCCTTCGGCAACGGTAAATGGCGAAATCACCCCCGAATACATGGGTGTGGGCTATATTATAGGGCCTAAAATTGCCGGCGTATTGGTTGCCGGCGGTGTATTGGCTTGGTTGGGCTTAATCCCGCTCCTAGCCTCATTGGTTCCAGCAGAAACTACTGCTTTACAACTCGTTAAGCTTGGTTATTTAAAAGATTTATTAACCCCTGGTGGACCTGGCGGATGGGATCCTGCAAGTAAAACTTTTGCCGATACCGCTTCTGCCATTTACCGAGCTTATGTGCGTCAAATTGGTGCAGGTGCAGTGGCTGCTGGTGGTTTTATCACCTTAATTAAAACCATACCAACTATTATTTCTTCATTCAAATCGAGCTTTGGTTCGATGAATAAGGTGGGCGGAAAAGTACAAGAAGTAAAGCGTACCGACCAAGATTTATCGATAAAAACAGTGGTTTTAGGCAGCTTAGCGTTGGTTATTTTAATGGCCGTATTGCCACAAATACCGGGTGATTCGCTCATCAATAAATTATTAATTGGGGTATTGGTGGTAGTCTTCGGTTTCTTCTTTGTAACCGTTTCAAGCCGCATTGTGGGCCTAATTGGTTCTTCTTCTAACCCCATATCAGGAATGACCATTGCTACTTTAATGGGAACCTGCTTGATATTTATTAGTGTGGGATGGACCGGCCATTTATTTGAACCCATGGCTTTGGTGGTAGGAAGTATGATTTGCATTGCTGCGGCCAATGCCGGAGCCACATCGCAAGATTTAAAAACAGGTTATATTGTGGGAGCAACCCCAAAATACCAACAATTGGCCTTATTTGTAGGGGCTATTGTATCGGCAGTGGTTATTGGTTTAACCCTTTCTATCCTCGACCGCCCAACACCAGAAATGATGGCACAGGGCATTCAACACGCCATTGGTACCGATTTATACCCTGCCCCCCAAGGAACACTCATGGCTACCTTAATTAAAGGCTTATTATCCTTTAATCTCGATTGGCAGTTCGTATTAGTAGGTGTATTTTTATCCATCACCATGGAATTGTGTGGGGTAAAATCACTTTCCTTTGCAGTGGGTGCCTATCTCCCACTATCAACCACACTACCAATTTTTGCGGGTGGTGCCATTAAAGGTTTGGTAGATATGAAAACTAAAAAGAAAACTGCTGAAGAGGATGAACTGGGTAAAGGCAGCTTATTTGCCACCGGATTGGTAGCGGGCGGAGCCTTAATGGGTGTTATTTATGCCTTTTTAATGGCATTTCCGAGTACAGCCTTACCTGTGAGCAAACTGAATCTTGAAGAAAATTTAGAACATGTTTTAGGTGCAGATGGCTTCCAATTACTCGGTTTCGGCTTCTTCGTATTGATGGGATTGGTGTTATATCGTATTGCACGGAAAGATGATTAAGCAATCGCTTTAATAAAAAAGCCCCTCGAGTATTCGAGGGGCTTTTTTATTGTAATATCAATTTTAGAGTTGACTAGCCCCTCCAGAAACTACCAATTTCATAGCATCACTAGCACTCATTTTTAAGGGCTTTACTCTGCTAGCGGGTACAATAACAAGCTGGCCAGCAAAAGAGTATGAAAAAGGGAAATACACAGCTACTTCACCAGGCAGTCCTATCTTTTTAAGGTCTTTTTGCGTTAAAAACCCTATTTTCTTCAATCCTTGTTCATCCATATCTACTAAAACGGGTTCGTTAAATTTTTTCTCGTCACCTACAAAAGCTTCGGTAAAATCTTTAATAGAACCATAAATAAAATTAAAAACCGGAAAACGCTTTAACCAACGTTCAAGCCAATTATAAATGGGTTGTGTGATGAAACTGGTCACAAAAATACCGGCTAACATGATGAGTATGAGTACCGTGAAAATACCCAAACCCGGTATATATAAAGGTTGCCCTGTTTGCGGATTAAGCCAAAAGAAATTGCTCAAATTCAAGGTAGCATCTAATGCTTTAACCGCCCAAACCACAAAATAAATAGCCAAACCAATTGGTACTACTACCAATATGCCTTTTACAAAATAGTTGACTAAAATTTTAAACAGTTTATTCATCATAATTTATTATTCGTAGTAATATACTCGTTTAACTCGTTGCGAAATGCCCGAAAGCACTTCATAAGGTATAGTTTGTAATTTCTTGGCGATTTCTTCTACTCTCAATTCATCGTTAAATACAATCACTTCATCGCCCTCTGCTACCGATATACCAGTAACATCTAGCATACACATATCCATACAAATACTACCAATAGTAGGCGCTAATTGGCCATTAACTAGCATCTTCCCTACTCCATTCCCCAAACCTCTGGCATAGCCATCGGCATAACCAATTTTAACGGTAGCTATGGTACCACCTTTGGGTAATTTGCCCAAGCGGTTATAGCCAATAGTATCTGTTGGTTTAATGGTTTTAAGCTGGCTTACAGTAGTTTTCAAAGTGGTTACCGTTTGTAAGGTACCTGCAGGGAGCGTTTTATCAATACCATATAAACCAATTCCTAAACGCACCATATCAAATTGTGCGGCTTTCCAACGGCTTGTAGCCGATGTATTGGCCAAGTGACGAATAAATTCATAACCCAATGCCGTTTTCAATTGATCTGCAGCTTTTGTAAAAATATGTACTTGCTCTTGTGTAAAGGCATCTTGAGCCGGATCTTCGGCGGCAGCTAAGTGTGAAAAAACACTTTGAACCTTCATGGATTTGCTTTTGGTCAAAAGTTCTATTACCTGAGGAAGCTCTTCCATATCAAATCCTAAACGGTGCATGCCGGTTTCTAGTTTAATATGTACCGGATAGTGCTCTTTGTAATGCTTTTTTAGGGCCAAATCGATGGCAGTTAGCGTTCTAAAACTATATATTTCGGGCTCTAAATTATATTGAATAAGGGTATCAATAGAAGCAATTTCGGGGCTCATGACCATGATGGGCAGGGTAATACCACTTTGGCGCAAGGCAATTCCTTCATCGGCATAGGCCACCGCTAAATAATCTACCCTATTAAACTGTAAGAGGTTTGCAATTTCTGCACTACCGCTTCCATAAGAGAACGCTTTTACCATGGCCATAACTTTTACTCCCGGCAACATTTGTGCTCGGTAATAGTTTAAGTTAGCTTCAAGTGCATTTAAGTTGATTTCTAAAATCGTTTCGTGTACCTGTTGCACCAAGTGTGCACTCAGTTGCTCAAATGCAAATACCCGTGCACCCTTTATAAGAATAGCTTCGTTATTAAAATGGAGAGTAGCTAGATCGTTTACTAAAGCCTCTGTATTGGGATAAAATGATGAATTTTTGGGGAAAAGTGATGAAAATTGAGAGATTACAGGGCCTACGCCAATAAATCTACCTACGCGGGCTTCCTGCACTAAATCTGCAATTTGCCGGTATAGGCTTTCATTTGCTAACGATGATTCGGGAATATCGGAAAGAATTAAGCTATGTTTTTCGTGTTGTTGCTGTTGTTTTAAAAAATTTAAAGCAATGGTTAAGGAACTGACATCGCAACTATACGAATCGTCTATGATGGAGCAATTGTGTATGCCATTTTTAAGTTCTAAACGCATTTCTACCGCTTGCAAACGACTCATTTTTTCGAAAATGGTTTCGGTAGATAGGCCTAAAGCTAATAATGTAGCCCAGCAACAGCTGGCATTTTCTACAGCAGCGGCATCGGTAAATGGAATACTGATTTGTTGAGGATGTTGTTGATATTTTGCTTGAATGTGTGTTTTACCTCCCACAGAAGTGATTTCTTGCACTTTCAAGTTCGCAGATGCTTGCTTTCCCCAAACAAATGTAGGAACCTTGGTAGCAGGGGCATATTCGTCGCTAATTACGAGAGTTTGCACACCTTTAAACAACTTTAACTTTTCAGTCAATTTGGCCTCAAAAGATAAAAAACCTTCTGCATGCGCTTCGCCCATATGCGTGAGTATGCCTATACTTGGCTGAATCATTCGTGCCAACTTATCCATTTCACCCGGTTTAGAAATACCGGCTTCAATAATCGCCAAGGTATGACTATCCGTCATTTCCCAAAGGGCAAGTGCCACCCCTAGTTGCGAATTGTAGCTTTTGGGGCTACGTACAATGTTATAGTTTGACGAAAGCAATTGAAATAACCATTCTTTAACAATCGTTTTTCCATTACTTCCGGTAATACCAATAACGGGATAATTGAATTTACTTCGATGATGGGCGGCTAAGTCTTGTAATGCTTTTAAAGTATGCTCCACGAGGTAGAAATTAGCCTCTGGAAATTGATTGGTGGCTATATTTTTATCAGAAATCACAAATGAACGTACACCTGCTTGGTACGCATCGTGCAAATAGCTATGTCCGTCTCTACGATTTTGGAGCGCAAAAAACAAACCGAAAGCCGTATCGTGTAGCTTGCGACTATCCGTTAGTAAGGTTCTTATGGTTGCCTCTGTCCGCTGAATAACAGACTTGGCTCCCATAGCCTTTTCTAATTCGTGTACAGAATATAGCAGGTGGTTCATTTGGATACGAATTTCATCAAAATTTTAACAATCTGCGAAGAATTTCCGAATTTAAGCGAAATATGGAAAACGAAGCCCCCAAACGTAAGCCACTCTCTCCGGAAAAGGCCCATGCCAAAGCAGAAAGCTATTGTGCCTATCAGGAACGCTCTCAGCAAGAGGTACGAGATAAATTATACGAATGGGGACTGTATTCGACTCAAGTAGAGCAACTTATATCAACCCTCATACAAGATAATTTTTTAAACGAAGAGCGTTTTGCCCTGGCATTTGCACAAGGAAAACTTCGCATTAAGGGTTGGGGCCGAATAAAAATTAAACAAGCGCTCAAATTTAAACGGGTGCCAGACAAACTCATTCAAAAAGCACTAAAAAACTTAGATTACGACGAGTACGAGCAAAAATTAATAGCTGTTTTCCAAAAAAAAGATCGGCTACTTACTGAGAAGGATGCGTTTAAACGCCGTTACAAACTGCAACAATACCTACTGAGTAGAGGTTTTGAATCGGATTTAATTTCTGAGGTGCTGAAAAACAAGAACTTAAGTAGTTAGAGAAAAAAAACAAAAAAAATCTTGTCAAAATTGCATTTCTCTCTATATTTGCATTCACCAAAAGCGAAAGTAGCTCAGTTGGTAGAGCACGACCTTGCCAAGGTCGGGGTCGCGAGTTCGAATCTCGTCTTTCGCTCCAAAACCCTTCCACCAGTGGAAGGGTTACTTTTTAAAAAAGTAAATCACCTGCTCGGATGGTGGAACTGGTAGACACGCAGGACTTAAAATCCTGTGCCCTTAACAGGCGTGCGGGTTCGATTCCCGCTCCGAGTACAAAAGCT
>JBIIBV010000070.1:0-6406 GCA_044239195.1 Sphingobacteriaceae bacterium
CAGCTCGTAAAGCCCGTGAAATGGTGCAACGCAAGAGTGTGATGGGCGGTTCGGGTTTGCCAGGTAAATTGGCCGATTGTGCGAATAGCGATCCCGCAGCATGTGAATTGTACTTGGTGGAGGGCGACTCGGCCGGTGGAACAGCCAAACAAGGTCGCGATCGTAATTTTCAAGCCATTTTGCCACTAAAAGGTAAAATATTGAACGTAGAAAAAGCCATGGAGCATAAAATCTACGAAAACGACGAGATAAAAAATATGTTTACTGCCATGGGCGTAAGCATTGGTACCGAAGAGGATAATAAGGCCCTAAATATGGTTAAATTGCGTTACCACCGTATTATTATCATGACGGATGCTGACGTGGATGGTTCTCACATTACCACCCTTATCTTAACGTTCTTCTTCCGTTACATGAAGGAGCTAATTGAAATGGGGTATGTATACATTGCCGCTCCACCCTTGTATTTAGTTAAAAAAGGTAAAGATCAAATCTATGCCTGGAACGATGAGCAACGGGATACAGCCGTGCAGCAATTAAAAGGTGCCGGTAAAGAAGATAGTGTACACGTACAACGTTACAAAGGTTTAGGAGAGATGAATGCCGAACAATTGTGGGAAACCACCTTGAATCCGGAAACTCGTACCCTACGCCAAGTAACCATTGAAAATGCCGTAGAATGCGATCATATTTTCTCTATGCTTATGGGCGATGAAGTGGCCCCACGTAGAGAGTTTATTGAGAAAAATGCGAAATACGCTCGAATAGATATCTAATTAATAAATAGATTTTATCAAAAAAGCTCCGAAGCATGCTTCGGGGCTTTTTTGATACTTAATATCGCCGATATTAAATAGCTTTCATGTCGTGCAATACCGCATTCATGCCGCGAACAGCTTCTGCACTTTTATTAAATGCCGCTTGTTCTTCGTCATTCAATTTATAATCGATAATTTTTTCCCAACCGTTTTTGCCAATAACTACCGGTACACCTAAGCAAATATCTTTTTGGCCGTATTCGCCATCAAGGGCTACGCAGCAAGGAAATACTTTTTTCTCATCACGCACAATGCTTTCTACCAATGCCGCACCAGCCGCACCCGGAGCATACCAAGCCGAAGTGCCCAATAATCCGGTTAGCGTTGCACCACCAACCATGGTATCTGCCGCTACTTTTTTCAAGGTATCGGCATCCAATAAATTAGAAACCGCAAATCCGTTTAATTGAGCCAAACGAGTTAATGGAATCATAGTGGTATCGCCGTGGCCACCCACTACTACGCCATGTAAATCGGCAGAAGAGCAATTCAGCGCTTGGCTTAAATAATATTTAAATCGAGCGCTATCTAAAATACCGCCCATTCCTATAATTCTGTTTTTCGGAATGCCGCTAGATTTTAAGGCCAAATAGGTCATGGTATCCATTGGGTTAGAAATAACCACAATAATGGCGTTTGGAGAGAATTTTAAAATGTTTTCTACCACACCTTTAACAATGTTGGCATTGGTGCCAATCAATTCTTCACGGGTCATCCCCGGTTTACGTGGTAAGCCCGAGGTAATTACTACCACATCCGAATTGGCGGTTTTACTGTAGTCGTTGGTGCTGCCACTAATTTTGGTATCAAACCCCAAAAGCGTAGCTGTTTGCATCATATCCATGGCTTTGCCTTCTGCAAAACCCTCTTTAATGTCTAAAAGCACCAATTCTTGTGCTAATTCTTTTCTGGCAATATTATCGGCACAAGTGGCACCTACGGCTCCCGCACCAACTACGGTAATTTTCATATTTTGAGTATGCTTAAATTTCTCCTCGAATTTAGTAAAAAGAGTAGATTATCAAAGATATCCACACTAAAAAATAATTGTGCAAAATCAGCATCTCATAAGCCTTAGCAGCTGTTGGCTAAATTAGTATCTTTGCCCATGCAGGAAAAAATTCTCATTCTCGATTTCGGTTCACAGTATACCCAACTTATTGCCCGTCGTGTTCGGGAACTCAATGTGTACTGCGAAATTCATCCCTTCAACCATATCCCAAGCCTCGACGCTTCTTTCAAAGGCATTATTTTGTCGGGTAGCCCGTACTCGGTGCGCCAAGAAGATGCTCCACAGGTAGATTTTAAACAATGGGATGGAATTTATCCGATTTTGGGTGTATGCTATGGTGCCCAGTATATGGCCCAGCAAAGTGGGGGCGAAGTGTTGGCTTCCTCTACCAGAGAATATGGAAGGGTGCATTTAGATTTTGTGAACGAAACCAATCCGCTACTTAAAAATATTCCTTTAAATTCTCAGGTGTGGATGTCGCATAGCGATACCATTGCAACCATTCCCGCCGATTTTGATATTATTGCCAGTACCGATACCGTAAAGGCTGCCGCCTTTCAGGTAAAAAATAAACATATGTGGGGCATTCAGTTCCACCCCGAGGTTACACACAGTACCGATGGAAAGCAATTGCTCGAAAACTTTTTGGTAGACATTTGCGGCTGTTCCCAAAACTGGACCCCAGATTCATTCATTGAAACTACCATTGATGCCTTACGCCAAAAGCTAGGCGACGATAAAGTGGTCTTGGGTTTATCAGGAGGTGTAGATTCTACCGTATCCGCCGTGTTGTTGCACCAAGCCATTGGTAAAAACTTGCACTGCATTTTTGTAGATAACGGCTTATTGCGTAAAGATGAATTTCAGCAAGTATTGGATTCCTACCAGCACATGGGCCTAAATATTAAAGGGGTAGACGCCAAAAATAGATTTTACACGGCTTTGGCTGGTATTAAAGACCCTGAGTTAAAACGTAAAGCTATAGGCCGGGTGTTTATTGAAGTATTCGACGATGCTGCCCACGAAGTACAAGACGTAAAATGGTTGGGTCAAGGCACCATTTACCCCGATGTTATTGAGTCGGTATCGGTAAAAGGACCCTCGGCAACCATTAAATCTCACCACAATGTGGGTGGGTTACCCGATTTTATGAAATTACAAGTGGTAGAACCTTTAAACACCTTGTTTAAAGATGAAGTACGCCGAGTGGGCAAGGCGTTGGGTATTGATGCCGCTCTATTAGGTCGCCATCCTTTCCCTGGTCCGGGTTTAGCCATTCGTATTTTAGAAGACGTAACTCCAGAGAAAGTAGCCATTTTGCAAGAAGCCGATGCTATTTATATCCATCATTTAAAAGCTGCTGGCTGGTACGATAAAGTATGGCAAGCAGGCGCCATTTTCTTGCCGGTACAATCGGTAGGGGTAATGGGCGATGAACGTACTTACGAGCATGTAATTTGTTTGCGTGCAGTAGGCTCGGTAGATGGCATGACTGCCGATTGGAGTCATATTCCTTATGAGTTATTGGCCAAAATTTCTAATGAAATTATCAATAATGTAAAAGGAATAAACCGAGTGGTGTACGATATCAGTTCGAAACCACCGGCAACTATTGAGTGGGAATAATGCGTTGGGAAGCTTATTTACGCACCTTTACCAAAGTGTTGGCGGCTTACCCGGCCGAACAGCCGCTTACTAAATTTTTACCCGAGTATTTTAAGAAACACAAAGAAATGGGTTCCGGCGATCGCCGTTGGACCTCCCGTTTACTCTATACTTATTTCCGCTTAGGCAAGGCTTGTAGCCATTTACCTCAAGAGCAACGCTTATTCTTAGCCGAGTTTTTGTGTAGCAAAGAAGAAAATCCTTTTTTAGCGCATTTTAGACCCGATTTAGCCCAGCAATGGGCTCTGCCTTTGGCTGATAAAATCAGTTTATTAGAAAAATCGGAAGGTTTTGTGCTAGCCGAAGTGTTTCCTTTTTGCAACCATTTGAGTGCCGCAGTAGATATCCAAGCCTTTCTTGAATCCTTTTTTGTGCAACCCGATTTGTTTATTCGCATACACCCGGGTAAAGAAGCGCTGCTAAAAGCAAAATTGACTGCTGAGGGTATTGCGTATCAGGAGTTAAGTGCGCAAACACTTTCTTTTGCCAACGGTACCAAGCTGAATCACTTGTTGGAAGAAGGCTTGTTTGAAGTGCAAGATTATTCTTCGCAGCAAACCGCCAACTATTTTGAACCCAAACCATACGAATACTGGTGGGATGCTTGTGCCGCCTCGGGTGGTAAATCTATTCTCTTAAACCAATTGGCGCCCGATTTAAAGCTTTTGGTAACCGATATGCGGGAGAGTGTGTTAAATAACCTCGATGAACGTTTTAAAGCCAACGGAATTCGGAATTACCAGCGTAAGGTGATAGACCTTTTGCAAAACCCCGATGCAATTTTGCATCATTACGAGTTTGATGGGATTATTTTAGATGCACCTTGTACGGGTTCGGGTACCTGGGGCCGTACACCCGAATTGCTTTCGCAATTTGCAGACTACCGCATTGCCGATTTTAAGCGTTTGCAACAAAGCATTGCTAAAAATGTGGTGAAGTATTTAAAGCCGGGTAAACCTTTAATTTACATCACCTGCTCGGTGTTTAAAGAAGAGAATGAAGCTATGGTGGACTATTTGGTGAAAGAACTAGGCTTGCGCTTAGAAAAACAGGAAGTTCTAAGTGGCTATGGGCATAAAGCGGATACGCTATTTGTGGCTAGGTTGGTGCGTGAGGTTTAGGTTGTTGGTTTACCTTTTTTATTGATCTAAAAGGTGGAAAAACTGACCAAAGGGAGCTCATGCGCCTTAGCGCATAAATAAAGGTAGAACGATGCTAATGCCAACAAGCCTTTACCTTGGTCCGCCGTTCTGCCGGGACGTGACTTTTTTGCTAGTTATTTAACGGTTTGGCTATGCGCAGTGACCCGAATGGAATTGTGTATTGGATTTATTGTAAAACGTTCAAATAAAATGATTACTAATAAAATTAAACCACTAAAATTCAGCACTTATGGCTTTTTTATTGTTCTTGTTAAACGAGTAGTTTAAACTAACAAAGATAAAATGAAGTTGAATAAAATTATATCCATTCGTTCCGTTTGCTCCACCTTCAAGCAGTCTGTAGCCAATGTTTCCTTGTAGGTTTTTAGTAAAACTGTATCTTCCAGCTAGTGAAAAGTCGATTGCTCTTCCTTTACTTGCAGCTATACCTTCTCCAAAAAAATCAACACCCATGTTTTGAGATATATCCCAATTGGCTATTAGGTTGATAAGTGGAGCGAAACCAACACTAAAATTTTCACTTAAAAGTTCGCTATTCTTCAACGATACTCCTGCATCTCTAATTTTTGCAGACAAACCAATACCAAATTTAAAATTGTCTTTACTAATGATTCTATGATTATAGGTAAAGCGATAAGAATTAAACTTGTAAACAGCTTCTATTGGTAAGTTGGCTTTAAAGTTTTTTCCGTCAAATAGTATATCCCTGTCTATTGTTCCAGTTTCTACAATTTTTAAGGGAGCATAAAGAAATGAAAAGTGATTTTTTCCTTTTGATAAATAACCAGCACGCAACCGCAAAAATGGACTTAATGGAGTCTGAAAATCATTTTTCAGGGAAAATAACGTTCCATTATTACCGTTGCGAATATCATTAATAGCTGTAAAGAACGCTCCCGATTCAAGATTAACGAAAGTCTGAGCATTCGTAGACAAATTGGAATTCAAACAAATAAAAAGAATCCAATATCTAGACTGGAAAACAAGCTTAGAAATCAAGTGATGCATATTGAGTTCTTATTTTTTTAAAGCGTGTTGTTTAATGTTTTCTACTGTATAACCTCAACATACCCCATTGAGTATATCTATCTAAATTTAGCCGAATTACCTCAATAAATCAACCACCAAACAGAAAGGTGGAGACTCAAACTGTCAAAGTCACAAAACGCCCGCCCACAAGGCCTTTGCGCTGGCCCGCCGTTCTGCCGGGCCCAAGGTTTATACTAATATTTAACGTTTGGAAGATTTGCGTTCGGATGGTATTAGATGCTAGAGCGTCAACCTTGCACCAAGGTTAATAAAAAGTACAAATGTTCAGCCTAGTACTAGCCCCACTTTTGCTAAATCCATGTTGGTTGAAGTATTTTTATTTTAATAGTTTAAAGCAACCATTTGTTATAATAATATTTGGATTAGAAACGCCATTTACTTTTGCTTCACTTGCTGTAAATTTACCTTTAACAAATGTCGAATTATTTTCTTCCATAATAAATGTTCCTTTGTAAAATACTGTATCAGCAGTACCGTTTCCGTATCCACAATCAAAGTCATATTGATTTGCACTAGTATTCAAGTCTAAATTATATGTTTGTCCAACAATTATTTGAGTTGGCCATTCAACTTCTAAATAAAATTTAGGCGAATTCAAATCTTGAAAAGAATAATGCCTTAAACCTTGGGCAAATACATCGTCTACTTGTTTTTTTAGATTTGTTATGTTCTTATCAACTCCATTTAGTTTCCAACAA
>JBIIBV010000103.1:0-6379 GCA_044239195.1 Sphingobacteriaceae bacterium
CTCGGTAGGCAGGCGGTTTTCGCAACTCACGGTCTGTGGGTGGCTAAGCGGCAGTGGAGAGCTATTCCACCCAAAAACGACAGAAATTCAACGGGTTTCACGACGCCATGCCCACGGACCAAGGCCAACGGAGACAGTTTGTTTCGCAACTCGATGCGTTGGCGGAGAGATAGGGATTCGAATCAATAATATAAAATACTGTTATAATTATATTTTTTTCTAAAAATGTTCTATGATTTCATTCGCTCCACCATTTGTTCCACCGGTTGGATTCCTGCCATCTGATCGAAATGATCAACCTTACATCTTAAATTGCGGCAGTTGGCAGGAACAGAATCTCCATTTTTTTAAAACGCATAAACATATGGAACTGTTTGGTTGGCAATCTATTATGCTTAGGCTTTTTTTTCTATATAGTGGCTTAGAGCGCGCCTGCATGAAAAGACAGGCGTACATCGGTTCTCGCGAAACAAGATGCTTCAAAAACGCTCCTGCAAAACCTAGAATCCCTGTTCCCAGCAGACAAAATTCATAAAGTCACAAGTTCGCGCGAGGGATTATTGCTTTGCGGTTTCTGACAACCAAAAAATTTTTATCTGCGGCCCAATAGATCTAACAACTTCAACTGACAGCCTTTCGGCAAGCTTTGATTCGCATCGCTCAGCACTGTTTATGTCACTTGCTGAGCCGGTAGCAGATCCGGAAGCGATGATGCGGCCGTTTAAGGTTGCTGAAACTCGGGCTTCCAACGAACCGGTGCATCTAAAAACACCTTCTCCATTAGTATCCTGCACAGTCATGCTGCCCCCCATGAAAAACGCTCCCTGCTTGGCACTCAAGCTAGCCTGAAACGCGTCTAAACGTGGATCATTCTTCAACTCAGCCCAGAGAGGACGTTTGCCGGCAAAGAAGGAGTTAAGCGAAGGGCCTGCATCAGAAAATTCAACTCCATAGTTTAAAAGTTCCCGGCTTATTGCGCTTAGCGCATAATCTGATGGCTGCGACTTTGCATCTACCTTCTGCATGCGAATTTCTTGACGATAGTACATATCATCATGAACCTCAGCCTGAACATTATTCCTTTGGACGGCGCTAGTCGATCGCGAATATGCGGAAGAAGCCCTTTCGGACGAGGCGCTAGACGCTGATGCTGAACTCCGAGCAGCCGCGGAGCCGCGTCGAGTACTGATACCAGCGGCGCTATTACTCCTTTCAGAACTACCAGCTCTCGATTTATAGGATGATGCTGCCTTTTCCTTGTCCGATGCGGCACTAATCGATTTATCGCTGAATGAGGCCCCTTTTGATTTGCTGAATTCGGTCACGATCTCCTGTGGCTTGCTATAATCCCGAGCAGCCGCATTATTTTGATCAAGCATCACGAATATGAGCTGGCGCGAAGCACCAGCAACCTGCGAACTGCTAGCTATACCGCGAATTCGCAGCTGGTTGTTCAGCCACGCCGGCTCAATATTAGCCTGAATAGTCACCTTATACCGGCCTCCCTCACGGCGGCCTTCCTGATTAGCAATCATGACCGGCTGAATTTGGTCAGCTAGAGCTTGACGAACTTCATCGGAAACGCCCCCAGCTCGTTCACTGCCGAGAGCATCCACAAGAATTGCACTAGCCAACTCAAGGCGCGCTGCAGCTTCTGCACTCGCTCTCACCGACGATACGTCCTCAGTGATCTCGGCCCACCCTATACCGGAGATTAGGTTTGGCACTGACTGGGCAAACAGTGAAACCGAAGATGATGCAGCGGCTATGATGAAGACTGCCATTGCTCTTGTAAATCTCTGAATGCCCATTAACGTACGCCCCTAACCTTGATCTGTTCCACCAGCTTAACACCTACCTCGGCCGACGCTTTGGCCACTGCTAGCTCTTCGGCAGCATTTTCATCACCGCCCGTCTCATCAACCACAGTACGCACTCGGGCAATCGCAACCGGTAGCATCTGGCGAATGTCTAGTACCTGAGCGCTAACCACGACCCTGCCAAGCGGGAGACCGCTAGAGGGGTCAATGCCGGTCACACCGACGTCGGCTGCGCCCAGTGCCAGATATTTAACCCCGCACTTTCGGACTGCGGCGATGATTTGACGCCGTGTGTCATCGGTCAAACCGTAGTCGCCTTGCCCAGGAGGGGTGCTCGAAAATTCCGTATTGATCTCTGATATATCGATGCTGGAACAACCGGCACCGACAAGATCGGAATAGCTAACTGCATTCAAGCCGACACTATTAATCCGGCCAACTAACCCGTCGGCCAGTGCCTGCGAAGAAATTAGTTGGAATGACTTTTCCGATGCACGATAGCTTCCAGCACCGTTATAGCCGCTTTGCATCGCTGACAGTCGTCGAGATAGGAACAAATAGACCATTTGTTCGGAATTGCCTGCGTCAAAACCTGAAGCCCTTTCCGCCTCGAAACTTGCTTTCAACTCGCCAATCCGACTGGTTAGGTCCTGCGTAGGACATTCAATATTGAAGCGCATCGTAACGGTTTTTGTAGGCTTGTCGGATACCTGATCAAGTTTCAAAAAATTACACAATTCAAGGATCGCTGAAGCCATCGCAGCATTCTGCTCGATCGTAAATCGCATCGCTTCGGTCGAAAACTGCGGCTGGGCGCGCAATTTGTTCCAAGCAAACTTGGCTGCATCTTGTTTCGCCATGGCCTCAGCCGCAAGCAAGGCCCTGCTACCGCTGCCCTGTGAGATGGCAGTCCCAGGGACGACCAAATTCTGCGTCGCGCTCTGCCCAAATGCCAAGCGAGGAGAGCATACCATAAAAACGGACAATGCGATCATTAGCAGAGTGCTAAGCTTAAATCCCACTATTTTATTGCCTTCTGATGCCATTGCACTCTTTCTATCGCAGGTTGAAATGCGGTACAAGTAACGGCTCAATTAATCCGTGAGCCTTGCTGCATAAGCTCTCTCGATCGGGCTAAAGCTGCCGAAACCATTTTATTTGGTGATTTTAAAAGTTGGTCAGCCTGATTATAGTATTCAAAAGCCTTAGAGGGGTCATCTGGCAACAGTGCTTCACTGCAGACGCCAATGTTGTAATTCAAGGTAACGCTCATCTTATTCGTCTCTACGCGATGCACGTCATCCAACATACTGCACGCGCGATCCAATCGCCCCGCATTTGCAAACTCCATACCGCTTTTGTAAAGATTTAAGCTTTCTTTTGAAATTCCAGCGTTTCCGCTCATAAACTTTACTTTCACAAGCTTATTAAACGGCGCGACAAGCTCTCTGACCCGGAGTGCGGAAATCGTCCGCAGGGCGCCGAGCAAATCATCTGGCGTCGAGACATCGTTTGAAAACTGGCTGCCAAGATCAGGCCCCGTGAACTGCGGGCGCGATCCATTACCTTCACACACTGTGTACTCACCCTGGTATTTTACATTCTGCGAAAACAACACTTTACGATCAGCCCATCGGTTAGCAGCCACTGTTACCGAGTAGGAACCATTGATCCGCTCACAGCTGACATTGCGAGTAACCCACTGTTCACACTTGAGGAATCCCTTCCAGTTTGCACAGTCTCGCTCCTCCTTAGAATAACGAGTGCTATTCAGACTTGAGTCGATAACAGCTCCTCCAATCGATACCGCCGCGCTCCCGTTGGTAACGTTCAGCACAGGGCTTCCATCGAGCTCCGCGCTTTGCAGGGTCGCCTCCAGCACTAGTGTGAATTCTGGACCATCCCGGCCGGCAAATTTCGTGACGCTAATAGGCTCCCGATTGGCTCCAATCGGATATTTTGCTCCAATGCGGGCGTTATAGGTAATGTCCTTTGCATGAGCAATCGACCCAGACGCGAGTGCCGCTCCAAAAACCATGTATAGCACTATCGACTTCATTACATTCTCCCAGTTCATCTAATAACAACAACATGCGTAGCGGAGCCACGTCGAACAAACAAACTCGCTGGACCTGAAACCAGTGCATTATTAAGCAGCATTGGGAACTCTTTTACCGAGCTCATCTTCACACCATTTACCATCTCAACAATGTCACCACGCAACACCTTTCCAAAAGATGCACCCCGCCGATCAACGTCATAAATAATTGCAGCATTACTTGATTCATTCATATAAAATAAAAATCCACCTTGACTGCTGTAACCAGATTTCAGAATTAGCGATTTCTCAACATCGCCCCAAGATCCATCACCCATGGTGTTTCCATCAATTTCCTGACGAACGCCGTATAAAGCAACTTTTGCAGTTAATTCAAACCCGTACTCATTCTGACTGGGTTCAAGATCACGGACTTCAAGAACTTCAACGCGCGAGGAAACAGGCTGGGCCTTTGAACCCGGTAAAACCTCCGCCTTCACCACATTGAGCGCAAAGCCTTGTGCGGTCGAAAGCATCAAGCTCTTAAGGGCATAATTATCTACTTGAACAGGCGGCACTTCATATCGCACCGTTACTACAGTTTCACGTTCCACAAAAGACTTCGGATCTACTTTCTGATCTCTGTCTTTTTGGTTTTTTGGGGGAGTACCATTGTTGATCGCTATCCGGCCAGACCCCTCGACAGTGCACTTCTCGATGTAAACTTCCACAACCACCCTAAATCGGTTGGGAGCCTCTTGGTTCAACTCTAATTGGCGCCATCGCCGAATGATACCTCCAGTCGTTGCCGCTAGCTCATTCTTTGTATTGATGTCGCTGTCTTGAGAACCGGAAACACCGCTCTCGTCATCTATCGATGTGGACCGGCTGAATGAATTCCGTTCAATCCGCCTGGCCTTCAAGTTCTCTCCGCATTTCTGGCTCACCGCCTGACGCAGCCCCTTTTGTACCGCGTCGTCTTGATTTACACCAAAACTAATCACCACTTCAGGGGATTCGTCACGAGATGCTGGGCGGGCGCCCGCTTGTTGGCCAAAAAAAGCCGTGGCTAACAATAAAACTACGCTCGATCCCAAGCGAGGCTTGGGAAACACAAAAATTTGAGACGCATTCGAACACAAACGCGCAGGTACTTTTATGTCTCGATGACGCATTTTTACCCAATCAATTAGCTTATATTAACAAAAGGATGAACAAAAAATAATTATAATACACACTTTTTACACTACTTATCTTTTCAAGAAATTTTAATTTTTTTTAACATTTCAGATTTTAAATCACGAAATTATGTCAATCCTCAATAAATATATCACCAGCTTGTATTAAAACTTCTCCGTCTTCATTCTCACTAATCGATACATCTCCAGCTTTAATAATTTCTTTTTTTGAAGAATAAATTGTATCTTTTATATCGCGCTTAAATTTTTCCGGATTTTTTACACGATCTTCGTTGCTCGCGCCTTCTCTTTCATCAGCGGGATTAATTTCGTTTTGGTCAGTCGCAGCTTTTGGAACTAGAACTGTCCAAGCGAGCGCTAAAAAAAGAACCATCGACGTGATCACAAAGAAAAAAAGCGCTCCTCGTCCATTTTGGCCTCTAGAAATAATCTTCTGATCGTACACTCTGTTAGTCACACCACTTTGATTGACAGGATCACTGTAGTGAGAGTTTGCAATGTCTGCGTCCTGTGAATGCCGCGCCACAACAGTATCGCCAGGCGCAAGTGGCTCAGTTGGACAACCATGGGAGTTCGAGTGGGGATCACCTTTCTGACACCACCAAATCAGCAACGGTATAAGACCAATTAGTGTAAACGAAAGCAGGTACCACCAGCCCGAACGATTAGTATCGTGGAGCCGCCTTGCGCTAACAGCAAGCGTTGGAATGAAAAAGACAGCACTGACAATTATTTGCATCCAACTGGCTGCAAACATTGCTTCATCGTCGCTATTCGATAGACTCAAAGGGTGTGAAAAGGCTAAGGTTGCTAACCATGCCGCCAATATATTCGCGAGATAAAACCACCAAAACTCAGAGCGCGAAGCCCTGCCTTCAAAAATTGCATATTTTGCGAAGCATGCACTGACCGCATTTCCGAACGTCATTCCCACCCCATCATGTTCTGTTCGTTTCTGTTCAGTAAAAAGCCGAACGACATGATGGTGTTAACCCTTGAACCTAAGCTTTGCAAACATTTAACAGCAATATGGATATCGGAGGAAACGCTCCCACCAATAAATCATATTTAAAATGACTGCATCACTAGTGCTTTTCGCCATTTTGGTAGGCTACTTCGTTGTGATATTGCTTGATTTAGCGCAAATGTCCGTCGTCAGACCTTTTGGAACTGATGGCTGTTTAGATTGGAGAGGCCTAGGCTCAGGATGCATTAAATTAGTTGCATGTAAGGGCGAAGTTTGATTCAACTGAACTTCTGATAAAGGAGCAGTTGATGATTGATCTACCGATGTTGAGTGCGGCGCAGATGCGCCGGATAGA
>JBIIBV010000071.1:0-6318 GCA_044239195.1 Sphingobacteriaceae bacterium
GTGACCATTATTACCTGTATGCTTATATATAGCTGGCAATTGACACTCGTAGTTTTGGCGCCCATGCCTTTACTTTTACTAGCTACTTATGTATTTAAAGAGGCCATTAAAACAGCTTTTCAGGAAGTTAGAAAACAAGTATCGCAATTAAATACTTTTTTGCAAGAGCATATTACGGGCATGTCTATCATTCAGTTTTTTGGCCGCGAAAGCCAAGAGTTTGAGAAGTTTAAAACCATCAATGCCAAACACCGCGATGCGCATATCAGTTCCAACTGGTCGTACTCGGTCTTTTTTCCGGTGGTAGAAATTATTTCGGCGCTATCTATGGGTTTATTGGTATGGTACGGAGCAAAACTCATTTTGGGCGAAGCCGAAGTAACCAATATTTTGCAATATTTTAAGGTAGAAAAAGCGGGTCCAGGTTTAATAGTAGCTTTTTTGTTGTTTATTAATATGTTGTTTAGGCCTATAAGAGAGCTAGCGGATAAGTTTAATACCCTACAAATGGGTATGGTGGGAGCCGAACGTATTTTTTCGGTATTAGACACCAAAGAAAGTACCGATAATTCTGGAACCTACATGCCGACGGTATTTACCGGAAAAATTGAATTTAAAGAAGTTTGGTTCGCCTACCAAGACGAAGATTGGGTACTTAAGAATATTTCGTTTAGCATAGAACCCGGGCAAACGCTGGCCTTGGTAGGCGCAACAGGTGCAGGTAAATCATCCATCATTAATTTATTAAATCGTTTTTACGAAATTAATAAAGGCAGCATTTTAGTAGATGGCGTAGATATACGCAGCTACGACCTGGGCTATTTGCGTGCTAAAGTGGCTACCGTATTGCAAGATGTATTCTTGTTTTCCGATACCATTGCCAATAACATCAGCCTCTACCATCCAAACATTACAAAAGAGCAAATGTTGCAAGCGGCAGAACAAGTAGGCGCCAAAGCTTTTATTGATAAATTACCTGGAGGCTTTGATTATCAGGTGATGGAACGTGGCGCTACGCTCTCTACCGGACAAGCCCAGTTGCTTTCTTTTATACGAGCCATGGTCTACAATCCAGCTATTTTGGTATTAGATGAAGCCACTTCTTCGGTAGATACGGCCACCGAAACTTTGATACAAGATGCTGTGCTAAAGCTCATGAAGGGCAGAACCTGTGTAGTAATAGCACACCGTTTATCTACCATACAACACGCAGATAAAATTATAGTGCT
The DNA here is from genome assembly GCA_044239195.1 of Sphingobacteriaceae bacterium. Taxonomy (GTDB): domain Bacteria; phylum Bacteroidota; class Bacteroidia; order Sphingobacteriales; family Sphingobacteriaceae; genus JAIPAN01. The sequence continues at coordinate 1,230 of JBIIBV010000071.1, forward strand.
CGATGCTGGAGAAATTAAAGAATCGGGTACCCACCAAGAATTGTTAAAGCTGAATGGCTATTATAAAACCCTCTATCAATTGCAATTTTCCGATTTAAAAAAGGGTAGCTACTTCGCAGATTGCTAGGAATACAATCGCATAAAAAAATCGTCTTATTTCTGAACTTACTTTGATTCTCACTTGCTTTCTAGTAGCTTTGCGCTACAATTAACTATACAAAATGAGCGTACTCGTAAATAAAAATTCTAAAGTCATTGTACAAGGCTTTACCGGTAACGAAGGAACCTACCACGCTACCCAAATGATTGCCTACGGAACCAATGTGGTGGGTGGTGTAACTCCAGGAAAAGGTGGTCAGCAACATTTAGAAAAACCCGTATTTAATACCGTAAAAGATGCGGTAGATAAAACTGGTGCCGATGTATCGATTATTTTTGTACCCCCAGCTTTTGCTGCAGATGCCATTATGGAAGCTGCTGAAGCTGGAATTAAGGTGATTGTTTGTATTACTGAAGGTATCCCAACAAAGGATATGATTCAGGTAAAAGAATATATTTCAGATAGAGATTGCCGTTTAATTGGTCCAAACTGCCCAGGCATTATTACTGCCGATGAAGCAAAAATTGGTATCATGCCGGGCTTTATCTTTAAAAAAGGAAAAGTAGGGGTGGTATCCAAATCGGGCACCTTAACCTACGAAGCAGTAGACCAAGTAGTAAAAGCGGGCATGGGTATTACAACCGCTATTGGTATTGGTGGCGACCCAATTATTGGTACCCCAACTAAAGAAGCTGTGGAATTGTTAATGAACGACCCAGAAACTGAAGGCATTATTATGATTGGTGAAATTGGTGGCGGTATGGAAGCAGAGGCTGCTCGTTGGATTAAAGCCAATGGTACCAAACCTGTTGTTGGCTTTATTGCCGGCCAAACAGCGCCAGCCGGACGTAGAATGGGACATGCTGGAGCCATTGTTGGTGGCGCCGACGATACGGCAGCTGCTAAAATGAAAATTATGGCCGAATGCGGTATTCGTGTAGTAGCTTCACCTGCAGAAATTGGCGTGGCTATGGCCGAAGAATTAAAAAAAATAGGCAAACTTTAAGCCCAGTTTATAATACAAAAAAACCTATGCCGTTTAACCTGCATAGGTTTTTTACTTTATATGCAGCAAATTATGAAAAAATATATCAGCATTGCCCTACTTTGTTTTGGTTTTCAACTTAGCGCATGTGCGCAAAAGCAGAGTACGGGTACACAATCAACTAAAAAAATGGAATACAATAAATTAAGTCCTGAAGAAGAATACATTATTCTGAATAAAGGTACCGAGCGCCCATATACGGGTAAACTTTTAGCCAATAAGGAGGTGGGCACCTACGTGTGTCGCCGTTGCAATGCGCCTTTATACCGTTCCGAAGATAAATTTGATTCGCATTGCGGCTGGCCAAGTTTTGATGACGAAATTAAAGGAGCCGTAAAACGTACAACCGATGCTGATGGCATGCGCACCGAAATTACCTGTGCCAAATGTGGCGGTCACTTAGGCCATGTTTTTTTAGGCGAAGGGCTAACGGATAAAAATACACGTCATTGCGTTAATTCCATTTCGATGAGTTTCGTGCCTGCTAAAAAGCAGTAAAATGTTAGTCGATTTTAATTAAAATACCTATTTTCAATTTTTAAAATATCTATTAAGCATGAAATTATTAGAAGGAAAGGTGGCCTTAATCACGGGAGCATCGAAAGGAATTGGTCGTAAAATTGCCGAAAAATTTGTGGAACAAGGCGCCCAGGTTGCCTTTACTTATTTATCATCGGTAGAAAAAGGTGAGGCCCTAGAGAAGGAATTGCAAAACGGTTCTGCTAAAGTAAAAGGCTACCGCTCCGATGCTTCTAATTTTGCTGAAGCTGAGAAATTAATTGAAGATATTGTAGCCGATTTTGGCACCTTAGATATTGTAGTAAACAATGCCGGTATTACTAAAGATGGCTTATTGATGCGTATGACCGAAGAAAATTGGGATGACGTATTAAACATCAACTTAAAATCAATTTTTAACGTAACCAAAGCGGCTTCTAAAATTATGATGAAAAACCGCCAGGGCGTGTTTGTAAACATGAGTTCGGTAGTGGGTGTACAAGGTAACGCAGGCCAGGCGAATTATGCAGCTTCAAAAGCCGGAATTATTGGCTTTTCTAAGTCTATTGCAAAAGAATTGGGTTCACGTAATATTCGTACCAATGTGGTAGCACCGGGCTTTATTCGTACCGAAATGACCGATGTATTGGATCCGAAAGTGGTAGAAGGTTGGGCCCAAGCCATTCCGTTGAAACGTGCCGGCGAAACCGAAGATGTGGCCAATGTATGTGTGTTCTTGGCTTCGGATATGAGCGCCTATGTAAACGGACAGGTATTGTCGGTTTGCGGAGGGATGTTGTAATTGATTTAAATAAGGGTATAAAAAAAGCCTCTCCAATTTGGAGAGGCTTTTTTGTTTAGAAGAAAAAGAAACGTTTCTTTTTCTCTTTCTTTAGTTCTTCTACAATAACGAAAATTTCTTCGTTGGGTTTTTTCATTAAATATTTTTCGCGGGCAAACTTTTCCATGGTGGCCGGTTTGGTATTTAATTCTAAAAGATCTCTTTTCACCAATTTAGTTTCATGGGCATAAAACTCTTTTTCTGATCGTAGTTTAGCTACTTGTGTGCGGTAATCGTACTGTGAGATAAAATCATTTGAATCGAAAAAAAGCATCCATGCTAAAAAGGCTACGCTAGCTAAGAAGAACTTATTGCTAACTACGTTGAAAATCTTTTTCATAGCGTTTTAAGAGCTTATTGGTTATTTTTTGTTTAGATATTTAAAATCTTTACCTATAAAACGTGCAGATGCACCTAATTCTTCTTCGATACGTAATAATTGATTGTATTTGGCAATCCTATCAGACCGTGAAGCAGAACCGGTTTTAATTTGTCCGCAATTTAAAGCAACGGCTAAATCGGCAATGGTTACATCTTCGGTTTCGCCAGAACGGTGACTCATTACGGAAGTATAGCCATTGTTTTGAGCCAATGAAACGGCGTTTATGGTTTCGGTTAAAGAGCCAATTTGATTTACTTTTACCAAGATAGAGTTGGCGGTATTGGTATCTATACCTTGTTGCAAACGTTTTACATTGGTTACAAATAAATCGTCGCCTACCAATTGTACTTTATCGCCAATTTTCTCGGTTAATAGTTTCCAACCTGCCCAATCGTCTTCGGCCATACCATCTTCAATAGAAATAATAGGGTATTTAGCGGCCAATGAAGCTAAATAATCTGCTTGCTCTGCACTGCTACGAATGGCTCCTTTGGCGCCTTCAAATTTGGTATAATCGTATTTGCCATCTTTAAAAAATTCAGAAGCGGCACAGTCAAAGGCTAAATAAATATCTTTTCCTGGTTTGTAACCTGCTTTTTCAATGGCTTTTAAAATAGTTTCTACGGCATCTTCGGTACCTTCAAAAGTGGGTGCAAAACCGCCTTCATCGCCTACAGCTGCAGATAAACCACGATCGTGTAAAATCTTTTTCAAGTTATGAAATACCTCGGTACCCCAACGTAAGGCTTCTGAGAAAGAAGAGGCTCCGGCTGGCATAATCATGAATTCTTGGAAAGCGATAGGCGCATCTGAGTGCGAACCACCGTTTACAATATTCATCATCGGAATAGGCAAGGTATTGGCGTTTACACCACCAATATAGCGGTATAAAGGCTGGCGACTTTCTTGTGCAGCAGCTTTGGCTACGGCCAAAGAAACACCTAAAATGGCGTTTGCACCAATTTTACCTTTATTTTCGGTGCCGTCTAGTTTTATCATTAAGCTGTCGATGGCATTTTGTTCAAATACATCTACGCCTATCAATTCTTCGGCTAAAATTTCGTTTACGTTTTTAACGGCTTGTAAAACGCCTTTACCCATATATACAGCCTTATCTTCATCGCGAAGTTCTACCGCCTCGTGAATGCCTGTAGAGGCACCAGAAGGTACGGCCGCACGGCCTAGTATTCCATTTTCGGTAATTACATCTACCTCAATGGTAGGGTTGCCTCTAGAGTCTAGAATTTGGCGGGCGTGTACATCTAAAATTAAGCTCATATTGTTTTTGTGTTCTAAAAATAAGGTTTTATAAGTTCATTAGTTTAATAAAATCATCGAATAAATAGCGGGAATCGTGTGGGCCTGGCGATGATTCGGGGTGGTATTGCACCGAAAAAGCTTTTTTACCCTTTACCCGAATTCCCTCAATAGATTGGTCGTTTAGGTTGATGTGGGTAATTTCTACTTTATCGGAGCTGCGCACATCTTCGGGCACTACGCCAAAACCGTGGTTTTGGGAAGTAACTTCACAATGATCGATGATGATGTTTTTTACCGGGTGGTTTAAGCCGCGGTGACCGTTAAACATTTTTACGGTGCGTATATCGTTGGCCAAGGCTAATAATTGATGCCCCAAACAAATACCAAATAAAGGTTTATCGGCGGCTAAAATGGTTTTCACGGTAGCAATGGCGTAAGGCATAGCCGATGGATCGCCGGGGCCGTTGGAAATGAAATATCCGTGAGGCTTAAAGCTTTCCATTTCTTCGAAAGTGGTTTTAGCCGGAAATACCTTGGCATATATATCGCGACTTTCGAAATTTCGTAAGATATTTTTCTTTACACCTAAGTCCAATACAGCTACTCGGTAGCTGGCTTTCTCGTTACCCAAAAAATAGGGGGTTTTGGTAGATACCTGCGATGAAAGTTCGAGACCGTCCATAGAAGGAACGTCTGCTAATTTCTTTTTAAGTGTATCTATATCTAAAATTTCGGAAGAAATAATGGCATTCATGGCGCCTTTGCTACGAATATGGCGCACCAGAGAACGGGTATCTACATCCGAAATGCCTACAATTTCATCGTCTTCAAAATAATCTTGAATAGATTGATTGGCTTCTTTTCGGCTGTAGGGTATGCTGAAATTTTTGCAAACTAGACCGGCAATTTTTATGCTATCCGATTCAATTTCATCGTTTTTGATGCCGTAATTTCCAATGTGTG
>JBIIBV010000072.1:0-6261 GCA_044239195.1 Sphingobacteriaceae bacterium
GAGCATGATCTTCAACCCATAGCCAATCGCGAACGTTTTCGCCTTTTCCATATACCGGAATCGGCTTTTTGTTTTTGATGTTATGAATGGCCAATGGTATTAATTTCTCCGGAAAATGGTGCGAACCATAATTATTAGAGCAATTTGAAATCACAGCATCTATGCCATAGGTATCGTGGTAAGCCCGTACAAAATGATCGGAACTGGATTTAGAAGCCGAGTAAGGGCTATGCGGATCGTAAGCTGTAGTTTCGGTAAACAGCTCGGTGCCTTCGCCCAAAGTACCGTAAACCTCATCGGTAGAAACGTGATAAAAACGGGTTTTATCGAATTTGCCGGCCCAATGCTTGCGGGCAGCGTTTAATAAATTTACGGTGCCCAACACGTTGGTTATCACAAACTCTAATGGATTGCTAATGGAGCGATCTACATGCGATTCGGCAGCTAAATGAATCACCGCATCGGGTTGTTCTTTTTCGAATAGTTGATCTATGAAGACCGCATCGGTAATATCACCTTTTACAAAACGGTAGTTGGGATGCTGTTCCACATCGCTTAAATTCATCAAATTACCGGCATAGGTTAATTTATCTAGATTGATGATTTGATAATTAGGGTAGCTGTTTACAAAACGCCTAACCACATGCGAACCAATAAATCCGGCTCCACCGGTGATGATAATTTTTTTCATATTATATAATAGGATATTCTAAAAGATACTTTTCCCAGGCCCAAGCCGAACGCATCATGTCACTTAGATCTAACTCCGCTTTCCAGCCCAATTTACTTTCGGCTTTGCGCACATCGCCGTATACTTGTTCCACATCACCTGGGCGACGTGGACCAACTTCATAGTTCAGTTTTTGACCACTTACGGCTTCAAAGGTTTTTATTACTTCTAACACTGTACTGCCTTTGCCGGTACCAATATTAAATACATCATAATTGGCAGCGTTTGGTCTTTGCAATGCTTTTAAAGCCGCCACGTGCGCCTTGGCTAAATCTACTACATGAATATAATCACGAACGCAAGAACCATCGGGAGTAGCATAATCGGTACCAAAAACAGTTAATTTATCTCGTTTTCCACTGGCCGTTTGCGTAATAAAGGGCACCAAATTTTGTGGCACGCCAATGGGCAGTTCGCCAATTTTGGCTGATGCATGCGCACCAACTGGGTTAAAATAACGCAACGAACTCACCTTTAATCCCTTTTTTACAGCAGCGGTTCCTTGCAAAATTTCTTCTGCTATTTGTTTGGTATTGCCATAGGGTGATTGCGCTGGTTTTACCGCCGCATCTTCGGTTACAGGCAATACATCGGGTTGGCCGTAAACGGTACAGCTAGATGAAAACACAAAATTTACGTCCTTTTCTCCGCAATAATTTAGCAGGTTTACTAATGAAAATAAGTTATTTCGATAATATTTTAAGGGTTCTGCCACCGATTCTCCTACCGCTTTATACGCAGCAAAATGGATAATATTTTGAATAGCATGCCCTGCAAAAAAGTCTTCCACGGCCTGCTCATCACATAAATCGAGGTTAAAAAATACAGGTTTTACACCCGTAATCTCTTCGATTTGATCGAGTATCTTACTACTCGAATTGCTTAAATTATCTACAATAATGGGCTCATAGCCAGCTGAAATTAATTCCACCACGGTATGCGAACCTATGTAGCCGGTTCCGCCGGTAACCAAAATTTTTTGAGCAGTCATTATTTATTGTAATACGTAAAATCTTTGTGTTGTATTTCTTGTTCCGGAAGCGATTTAAAGTACTGGTAAGTAATTTTTAAACCTTCGGCCCGATCTACTTTAGGCTCCCAATCTAATAAGGCTTTGGCCTTGGTAATGTCCGGGCGACGTTGTTTCGGATCATCGGTAGGCAGGGGCTCATATACCATTTTCTGCTTGGTTCCGGTGAGCTTTATAATTTCTTCGCCAAATTGTTTGATGGTAATTTCATCGGGGTTACCTATGTTTACCGGTAGCACATAATCCGAAAACAACAAACGGTAAATACCTTCTACCAAATCATCTACATAACAAAACGAACGAGTTTGCGAACCATCGCCAAATACGGTTAAATCTTCTCCACGTAAAGCCTGGCCAATAAAAGCGGGCAATACTCTCCCATCGTTTAAGCGCATACGAGGGCCATAGGTGTTGAAAATACGTACAATGCGGGTTTCTAAACCATGAAACGTATGGTAAGCCATGGTCATGGCTTCTTGAAATCGCTTGGCTTCGTCGTATACCCCTCTTGGGCCCACGGGATTTACATTTCCCCAATATTCTTCGGGTTGTGGGTTAACCGTTGGGTCGCCATACACTTCGGATGTAGAAGCGATGAGAATACGAGCATTCTTTTTTCGGGCCAAGCCCAATAAATTATGAATACCCAAAGAACCTACTTTAAGGGTTTGAATAGGAATTTTTAAATAATCGATGGGACTTGCCGGTGATGCAAAATGCAAAATATAGTCTAGCTTGCCGGGTACGTTTACGTAGGTAGAAACATCGTGGTGGCAAAATTCGAAGTTTTCTAATTTGAACAAATGTTCAATATTGCGCAAATCGCCGGTAATCAAATTATCCATAGCGATGACATGGAAATCTTCCCGAATAAATCGGTCGCATAAATGCGATCCTAAAAACCCGGCCGCTCCAGTAATTAATACCCGTTTTCTGCCCATTAGTTTATCAATTTACGGCCAATACTGTTATAATAAAAGCCTAGGTCGATCATTTTTTGCAAATCGTACAAATTGCGACCATCAAAAACTACTTTATTTTTCAATTTCTGGGCTAATATTTCAAAATCGGGGTTACGAAAAACCGACCATTCAGTAGCAATTAATAAGGCATCGGCATCGTTTAAAGCATCATAGGCATTTCCCGAGAAACTAATCGTATCGCCTAACAAACGTTTTACATTGGGCATCGCTTCCGGATCAAAGGCCACCACCTGAGCGCCTGCCTTCAACAATTCTTCAATAATATATAAGGCCGGTGCTTCGCGAATATCGTCGGTTCCGGGTTTAAATGCCAAACCCCAAAGCGCAAACCTTTTACCAGCTAAATTGCCGTCGAAATAATTTTTCACTTTCTCGAAAAGCACTTTTTTCTGTATTTCATTCACCTCCATTACGGAGTTTAATAATTTAAAATCGTACCCAATTTCATCTGCCGATTTGGCCAAAGCCTGTACATCTTTAGGGAAACAAGAACCTCCGTAACCAATGCCAGGGAAAAGAAAACGTTTACCAATGCGGTCATCAGCGCCGATACCTCTACGCACTGCATCTACATCGGCACCCACCAATTCGCATACGTTGGCAATTTCGTTCATGAACGTAATTTTGGTTGCCAAAAACGAGTTGGCCGCATATTTTGTTAATTCTGATGAACGTTCGTCCATAAAAATAATCGGATTGCCTTGGCGCACATATGGGCCATATAATTCGCTCATGAGTTTTTGCGCACGTTCGCTCGTAGTTCCTACCACCACTCGGTCAGGCTTCATGAAATCGTCTACCGCTACGCCTTCTCTCAAAAATTCGGGATTGGAAACCACATCTACTTCTACCGAAGTATGTTGGGTAAAAATGGCTTTCACTTTATCGGCAGTACCCACGGGCACCGTAGATTTGGTAATAACCACTTTATAATCGGTGATAATTGCAGCAATATCTTTAGCAGCACCCAATACATAAGTCAAATCAGCAGCACCATCGCCACCCGGAGGGGTTGGCAGCGCTAAAAAAATTAATTGAGCATCCGCAACAGCTTCGGCCAAATTGGTAGTAAAACGCAAACGGCCTTGTTCTGTATTGCGATGCAAAAGCACCTCTAAACCGGGCTCATAAATAGGAACCTGGCCATTTCTTAGTTGAGTTACTTTATCTTCGTTAATATCTACACAAGTCACCATATTGCCAGTTTCCGACAAACAGGTGCCTGTAACTAGTCCTACATATCCGGTTCCAACTACAGCTATTTTCATTTCAACTTATTCTTTTAGGCATTAAATAATAACTTCGACGAAGATACGATTTTTACATGCTTTTACTATATCGCTTCGGCCTGTCTATTTTCTATATTCTGATGAAATTTGCATCTCTCTGGCACCCCAAAGCCAAACTTTGGGTAAACGGGCGGCAACATTGGGAAGAAAAACTGCGAAAAAAAGTAGGTAAAATTGAGTCGAGTATATGGTTTCATTTTGCGTCTTTTGGTGAGTTTGAACAAGGTCGGCCTGTTTTAGAAGCACTTTAAAAAGCTAAACCCGAAACGAGCATTGTAATCAGCTTTTTTTCTCCTTCGGGGTATGAAATTCATAAAAACTATCCCTTGGCATTGGCGGTTTGCTACCTCCCACTAGATACGCCTAACAGTGCGACTACCTTTATTGAAATCATAAAACCCAAGTATGCAGTATTTACCAAATATGAGTACTGGTTTTACTTTTTTAGAACCTTACGCCACCGGCATATTCCGCTTTATCTCATTTCGGGTATTTTTAGAAAAAAAGCTTTTTTTAAATATTACGGTGGTTTTTACCGACAAATGCTAAGCTTTATTACTTACTTTTTTGCACAAAACGAAGAAAGTAAAACACTGTTAAACAGTTTGGGAATTACCCAAGTAAGTGTAAGTGGCGATACCCGTTTCGACCGAGTGGCCGAAAATGCAAAAACAAAAAAGAACTGAAAGAAATTGAAGTCTTTTGCGGAAGCTCGAATGTGTTAGTTGCCGGCAGTACGTGGCCTGCTGATGAAGAGTTATTAAACTCCATTATCGAAAGATATACCGATTGGAAATTCATCATTGCACCACACGAAATTGCGGAAGCAAATCTTCAACGACTAAAAGAGCAATTACTTGGAAAACAATTCGCTATTCGAATTTGGAAGTGCATAAATTAACACTACCACAAGTGCTTATTATTGATAATATTGGCTTACTCTCATCGCTTTATGCTTATGGCACTATTGCCTACATTGGTGGTGGTTTTGGGAAAAGCATTCACAATACCTTAGAGGCGGCCGCTTTTGGCTTACCCGTAATTTTTGGCCCTAACTATCAGAAATTCCAGGAAGCAAAAGATTTAATTGAGCTAAAAGCGGGCTTCAGTATAAGCAACCAAGCTGAGTTAAACGACTGTTTTAACTTGCTGCAAGCCGGTACCCACAAAGAAGCCGGAAAGCAGGCAAAAGCCTACGTAGATAGCCAAAAGGGGGCTACCACTCAAATTTTGAAAAAGATTTTAGCTTAATTTGTGGGCGTTTTCACCAAACGTTCCAAGGTATCAATCCACATCGGATGATCGTTTAGGCTTTCTACCAATTGGATTTTTTCGCCACCGGCTTCTACAAACTCTTCTTGGTATTCTTCGGCAATTTCGAAAATAGTTTCCAAACAATCGGCCACAAAAGCAGGGCAAAATACCAAGATATTTTTGGCACCATGTTCAGCTAAATGTTCAATTACTTCGCTGGTATAAGGTTGCGCCCATGGGTCGCGGCCTAATCGAGATTGAAAGGTAATGGTGTATTTTTCTTTCGGAATGCCCAACTCTGCAGCAATCAATTGAGCCGTACGGTAGCATTGGGCACTGTAACAAAACTTATTATTCTCGGTTATTGTTTCGCAGCACTTATCCACTTTAAGGCAATGTTGTTTACTGTCATCGCCTTTACGCAAATGGCGTTGTGGCAAACCATGAAAACTAAATAAAATATGGTCAAAGGTTTCGGGCTGGTATTTTTTTCCGTTTTCAGCAAAATTTTTCACTACTCCTTCATCCTCATAAAAAGAATTGAGGAAAGATATACTTGGAATGGTTTGCCAAGTACGCACAATTTCCATCACCTTATCGTGAATAGAGCCGGTGGTGGCCGAAGCGTATTGTGGGAATAATGGGATAACTTTGATACTATCTACTTTAGCGGCTTTAAGTTTATCTAATGCCGATTGAATAGAGGGACTTTGGTAGCGCATGGCCAATTCCAGGTGATACTCATCGCCTAGGCGCTCTTTCAAAAGTTCAGCAGAGCGTACGCTGTAATGCATTAATGGAGAACCCTTATCGGACCAAATGGCACGATAGGTTTTAGCAGATTTTGGACCACGAAAAGGCACAATAATACCGCGAACCAACAGCGCCCTTAAGGCATAAGGAACGTCGATAACTCGGCCATCCATCAAAAATTCGGCTAAATATTTTCGTACATCTGCTGTTGATGGGCTATCG